>NZ_DALZDK010000021.1:38161-45877 GCF_031978665.1 Niallia sp.
CGGCGCTCGCCCCATGGAAAGCGAAGTGTATTCAGGCTGCGGATACTAACACTAACTGTACTGAAACAGCCTTTTATAAAACTAATAAAAACTCGAACAACATATGAATTCTTTTATAGTTGTTCGGGTTTATCTATGGCAGGAATACTTATGTCCCAGGCTCTTTCTGCAATTATCATTGATTTTGTTTAGAATATACTTTTTCTATTCTTGTTACAAGTGTTTGAGCTGTTTCAGCATATGGCGTATCTTTCAATTCCTGAATAAGTGATATCAATGCACTTTCTAAAATAAAATATCTAGGGTGTTTCATTTCTATTTCTTCTGCAATAAATGTTAATAATTGATTCATTTTTTCTTGATTTGCAGTAAATCTTTTATCATTTTTTAAATCTGCTTTAAATGTGTAAAGTAGACAAAGAATTTCCTTTTTCCCAAAATCATCCTCCTTTGTGGATTGAACAGAAATCAACTTATAGAGCGTATCTGGATTCAAAAGTACTTCCTTTGAATCGGATAATTGCTTAACCATATCTAGAATCCGCTTTACACAATATTGAACAATTTGATGAACATTGGCCTGATCCTGATAGACTAATGAATGCATATAAATGGTAGAATGAATCATTCCCATTAACAGGATAGAGCAATCTAATAAATAGGTTTTGTTTTGTGACCCACAAACATCTAGTAAACGATTATACACCCAGTTTAACTCATATACTCTTCTGTTTTTTATATAGTTTTTTAATTCTTCATCATTTGTAAACAATATTTCTTCAAATAAAGAAATAATTTTATATTGATTATTTGTTCTAATTAACATTTCTATCTGCTTAATAAATAGGTTGCTATCCGTTTTATCCTGTCCAATTAGTAATTGTTTCCTTTGCCATTCCAATTCTGTATAGATATTTTTAAAAATGGAAATCAACAATTCATTTTTACTGGAAAAATAGTTATAAAACGTACCTTTTGAGATATTACTCGCAGCAAGTATGTCTTGAATCGATGTTTGCTGAAATCCATTTTCAATAAATAATTCATGTGCTTTATCCATGACATGTTTTTTTCGTTTGTTCATTTAATCACCTTGAGAATAAATTTAGACTACCGGTTCAAATTATATACTAGGTTATTTAGAATGAAATTACAATCATTCTGTATGTAAAACAACTTGTGAAATCATTGTTATATAAAGGTTTTCTTTATAAAATCTTAAGTGATTTGTAAATGAATTATATTTTACTTAGGGATTCTAAACATTTTTATTGCAATATTTATACTAGAGGTATATTATTATTTACGGCTTAGATTTAATGGATAAAAAGAACGTAAGGTTCATAGGGAGGAATTGTTTTAATGAACTCAAATGCAACATCGAATGAAAAAAAACCGCCATATGGCATAATTGTAATTTTAATGGCGGGAGCCTTTGTCGCATTTTTAAATTCAACACTGTTAAATATTGCTTTACCTTCTATTAGTGCGGACTTCAAGATTGATCCTTCTGTTGGTCAATGGCTTATAACTGGCTATATGCTTGTAAACGGAATTATGATTCCAACATCCGCCTTCTTAATTCAAAAATATTCAACAAGAAGATTATTTATAATAGCAATGTCACTTTTTACTGTTGGTACTTTAATGGCAGGAATCGCTCATTCCTTCCCAGTATTGCTGCTTTCACGAATGATACAGGCTTCTGGTTCATCGATTATGATGCCTGTTTTAATGAACTTCTTGCTAACAAGCTTTCCAGTTGAAAAACGCGGGAGTGCAATGGGAGTTTTTGGTCTGATTATGACTTTCGCTCCAGCAATTGGTCCTACTTTATCAGGATATATTGTAGAACATTACGAATGGAGAATGTTGTTCTATGTTGTATCTCCTATCGCAATCCTTGTTTTAGTTTTGGCTATTATTAAAATTAAAGATACGAAGGAAAAAGTTGATATTCATATCGATCTTTTATCAGTTGTTTTATCCACCATAGGATTTGGCGGATTATTATATGGATTCAGTTCTGCAGGTACAAAAGGATGGAGTAATATTCATGTTTATGGCACTTTAATTGTTGGTGCAATAGCGCTTCTTTTCTTTGTTCTTCGTCAATTAAAAATGACTACTCCAATGCTTGAATTCCGAATCTTTAAGTATCCGTTATTCTCATTATCAGCAGTCATTACTATAGTAGTAAACATTGCATTGTTTTCCGCTATGCTCTTGATGCCAATGTATATTCAAACAGTTAGAGGAATTTCACCATTCCATTCTGGTCTACTATTATTACCTGGAGCGATTATTATGGGGATTATGTCTCCTATAACCGGAAGACTTTTTGATAAATACGGTGCAAGAACGCTAGCTTTAGTTGGGTTAACATTGACTGCAATCACAACCTATATGTTTAGTCAATTATCTATGACCACTACTACCACTACCCTAGTGCTTATTTATTCCTTACGTATGTTTGGTATGTCCATGGTTATGATGCCGATTATGACAAATGGTTTAAATGAATTGCCATCTAGAATGAATCCACATGGCACAGCTTTAAATAATACGTTATCCCAAGTATCAGGTGCGATTGGTTCAGCAGTTATGATAACGATCATGTCTCAACGTACCACTGCACACGGTGAAGAATTAGCTCAAGAAGCAATGAAAAATATGAGTAATGCAACTACTCAACCATCCCCAGAAGCTATTGCAACCATGCAGGAGAAATTAGGAATGCAAGCAATGCTTGAAGGAATAAATGATGCTTTCCTTATTTCTGTGGGAATTGTTATTGTGGCACTTGTTCTTGCAATGTTTGTTAAACGTGCTGTTCCACCTAAAGAAACAGAGGAACAAACTGGCCCATCAACAATAAATGAGGCAGTTGAATAAGAAATAATATTACTATTAGGCTGGGACATAAGTATTTCAGCCCAAGTTAAAGCCAAACAATTTTACGAAAATTTCGTATGATTGTTTGGCTTTTTAATTAGCTTGTAAAAAGCAGTTTTAGTTGTATTTTCCGCAGCCTGAATACACTCCGCTTTCCGTGGGGCTCGCGCTGAGCCGCTTCGGCCCTTGGCCTGCAGGGTCTCAGGCTGTCTCGCTAATCCCACAGGAGTCTCCGTGTATTCAGGCTGCTCCATATTTCCTACTAATTCATTTTTTCTTGGAAAAACAATGTTTTTTTAGGAAATAGGCTTTAAAAACGGAGTGAAATGGAGCGGAAGACACTCGACTCCTGCGGGAAGTAGAGGAAAGGCTGAGACCCCGCAGCGCAGCGAGGAGGCTCAGGTTCCTCCCCGACGCATCGTGTGTCTGTAGCGCAATGGAACGAATTGTTTTTTTACACTTGAGTATATTTAAAATCATAAATAACTAGTATGAAAAATAGATTGTTCGTCTTTACAGATTGGCTATTTAGTTTTGCCCCAGCCTCTTTTTGTAGCAAAAAAACAAGGAAAGCCCTTTTTTTGTATGGACATCCTTGTTTTTTAATGTGTTTATTCCGCACTTACTAAAATCTTCACCTGATTTTTTTCTGAAATCAAGGATTGAAAGCCTTCATCAATTACATCATCTAACTTAATTTTTTTTGTTACTAATTTATCTGCCGAAAAATATCCTTTTTTCATTAGATTTAAAACACTTGGAAATACATTGCGATATCCAATAATTCCTTTAATTGTTCGTTCTTTAATTACGATATCATTTGGAAGGATTTCTGCACCTTTTTCCCAAATGCTAACAATAACAGTTTCACCTGCAATGGTAGTAGATTGGATCGCCTGTTTTAAAACTACTGGCACTCCCGTAACTTCAAATGATACATCTACTCCACCACTCGTGCGGCTAACAAGTTCTGCAACGACATCATCATAATCAGCTGGATTAACGACGATTGCTCCAAGCTCTTCTGCTTTCGCTTGACGCTCCGGAGATAATTCCACTGCATAAATATCTGTTGCTCCTGCAGCTTTTAATGCTTCTATTACCAATAACCCAATTGGACCACATCCAAAGACTGCCGCAGTATCCCCTGCCTGTACTTTACTTGAACGAACTGCATACAAAGCTACAGCAGCAGGTTCCACCAATGCACCTTGCTCATAGGACAACTCATCTGGTAATTTATGTAGTAATTCTGTATCAACAGACACATATTCGGAGAAGCCTCCTCCACCGCCTGCTAATCCAAGAAATCCCATGTTTTCATCTAAGTTATATGCTCCTTGAAGACCATGTGTAGCAAAAATAGGTTCAACAACCACACGATCGCCCACTTGATAATCTATTACCCCTTCTCCAATTTCCACAATTTCTCCAGAGAATTCATGTCCTAAAGTGACTGGTGCTACTTCATTTGTTAAAGGATGTGGTTGATCCACCGGTATAAAGATAGGACCTCCTAAATATTCATGTAAATCACTTCCACAGATTCCACACCATTTTACTTTAAGCTTTACTTTTCCTGGTGCTACTTTAGGTTCTTCTATATTTTCTAATCGAATATCCTTTTGATTATGCCATCTTAATGCTTTCACTAATCAAACATCCCCTGTCTTAAATAGTTTTACAGCTAATCTACTAAATTTCCATTGCTTGTTGTTATTTAAGGCCTTAAAAATGTAAGTTTCAGAAACAATTTAATTATAGTACTTATATTATTTATTTAAAATTATATTATAATTAACTATAGTTAACTATTACTTAACTAAAAACGAATATTTAGTAGAAAGGAGCTACCGATGAATATTGAACAATTAAAATATATAGTAGAAATTTCAAATGCTGGCTCTTTAAAGACTGCTGCCAAAAAGTTAAATATCACTTTGCCTGCTCTTAGTCAATCTGTAACGAAGCTAGAGAAAGAATTAAATGTGGAGATTTTTCACCGTTCAAGAAAAGGATCTTATCCAACTGGCGAAGGAAAAGTCCTCATTCAAAAAGCTAACGATGTTCTGGAAAAGCTGCAAGAATTTTATAATCATGCCGAAAGCTTTACACACACATTAAAAGGCGAGTTAAAAATCGCTACTTTTCCAGGACCATTAGATTTACTAGCAGATCAAATTACTTTGTATAAAAAAGAATTTCCCTTTATTAAAGCCTCAATAGAAGAGGATAACTCCCAGCATATAATTGAAAAAATTAAAAAGGAAGAGGTTGATATTGGCTTCATCATATACAACGAGGAAGATATCAAAAAAAACAAAAATATTCTTTTTCATAAACTATATGATGGATGCATGGTTGTTGCCGTCAATAAAGAGGCCCCTTTAGCAAATAATTCATACATCACCGAAAAAATGCTAGAAAATCAACCAATTATTTTATATAACGATCATTCGATATTAGATTTCATGCAAAATTTAGATACATTAGAACATAATATGGAAATATTATTTACCACTAATAATGTAGAAACGATTCGTTATGCCTTAGAACGAAATACAGCTATCAATATCGGCTATGATTATGCTTTTAAAACGATAACTGGGTTAGCAAACAATGACAGCTATGTTACCCTACCTTTTGTTGATACTTTAACAAACACCTATTATTTTGGATATATATATGCTGCTAATAAAGGAATTTCCCGGGTAGCTAAAGAATTCTTAAAAAGGTTAACATAGTACACAAGCAAACTACTATGCTCGCGGATTCTTCTAATCTTTCATCCCTACAAGTCTCTTTTGTAAAAGACTCTGGAGAATTTTATATAGACAAAAACCAAAAATAATCCCTAATGCATTTAGAATAACATCATCAATATCTGTACTTCGACCAATAAATAATTGGCAAATTTCTATAAATAAAGGAATACATATGGACATCCAAAACAGAGCAGAAAACTTTCTAAAATTTCTCCATAATATGGGCAGAAACATTCCGAAAGGGACAAAGACAAGGACATTTCCTAATAGATTAATAAGAGAAACCTGATTCCAATTACTAACTTGATTATTTGAAAAAGCTAAGTAGGAAAAGATCGTCGAAAAAGGGATGAGGTTTATGCTTCTTATTCCCTCAAGATGTTGAATATAAAGTTGCTGCCTTCCGTCTGCTCCAATTGTCATGTACCATCTTGGAATAATTGTTTGCGATGCAACACCAATACAAAACATGACAAATAGAAACCATAAAATTTCCTTGCCCCATTTTAGTTCGCGTTTTTTTAATTTCATGTAAAGAAAACGACATAATAAATAAATCGGTACTCCTATAAGCATATACATAAGCATTGCTCCTACATACATTCTAATCATTTCTGTTCCTCCAAAAAGATTTTCATTTCCTACTTTCTTTACAATAAATCTCTTTACCTAATCATTAGACGAAATGTAAAAGGAAAAAGTTTGGCAAAAAGGAATATTAAGACTAACTCCACCAAAAGGTTTCATGCGCTCTCCCATTCAAAAGACTATTTCCAATGCGTGTTAAGAACCAGCATCACTAAAAAAAGCCACTATCAATGGCTTATATATCCATTTAGTAGCGGCATTTTCTATTTTTAATGCTTCCCTTATATTTGTTTCACTGCTTGTAGATTTTTCTTTTTCATTTCAAATTGTTTAAACATTCCATAATAAATAAAGGCACTAATTACTGCAAGAATGGCGATAATCAAAAATGTCCATTGAAATCCGAACCATGCACTCATTGGAATGGATAATGGTGCAATCATTTTGGAAAAAGTAAACCGGAGACTTGCTGCTGCAAAATATTTTCCTCGTTGATTCTCTGGTGCAATTTCAGAAATAAAGGTTTGCTGGATACCTGCAGTCATCAATTCTGCAAAGCTAAATAATAGCATTGCGAACATTAATCCCCAAATCAACGTTGTTTGGCTGAACATTATAACTGCCATGGCATAAATAAAGGAAGAAACAATAAACACATTCTTTTCCTTATATTTAGACATCCATCTTGTCACCATTATTGTAAATAAGGCAACTACCAAACCATTTTCCGCTAGAATTAACCCAAATGCTTGTGTACTTTCAATTTGAAGCGACCAGCTGCCTATGGAAAATAAACTTTGTGTAGAAACCATTTCATCAACATAGACAGGTAATAATAAATCTAACTGCATAAAGGTTTGCCCAATTAATACACCTGCTAAAATGAACATTAAGAAAGTTCGGTCTCTTACAATTAGTTGATAGTCTTTTAACTGTGTGCCAAGCGCAAAAACCCAATTCTTTTTCCCGCCCTCTAACTGTTTATATGGTGGAGCTGTTTCAGCTATCCAAATTTTTAAAATCATACTTAATATAATATTTAATAGTCCAGCTGCTAATAGAAGGAAGAAGCGATAATCCTTATAAAAGAATCCCCCTAGTATCGGACCTATTACCACTGCAATATTAGTAGATGTATAGAAAATAGCAAAGACACTACTACGATCTTTCTCTTTTACAACATCAGCGACCATCGCTTGGCTTGCAGGCCAATAAATACTGCTAAACAAGCTAATCACTGTAAAACAAATAAAGCTAATTGCAGGTGAATCTAGCCAAGGGGAACTTGCTAGAGCAAAAATCAAATAAGAAATCCCTTGCGCCAAGCTTGAGATGACCATCATTTTCTTTCTTCCGAATTTATCTGCATAATAGCCACCAAGTAAATTAGCGACAACAGAAAAAGCTTGAGAAAGTATCAATTGCGGGGTTCTTATTAATACTTTCTCAAGCTTTTTCTGTTGTCGCT
>NZ_DALZDK010000021.1:45887-95803 GCF_031978665.1 Niallia sp.
ACCCCGCAATTGATTTTCCAAAGGATTCTGTAAAATATATTGCTAAAAACGGAAAAAACATCCAAAAGGTAACATTAACGGTTGATTCACCAGCAAGACGAATCTTTAAATTTCGATCCCAATCTCTAAGTCGCATCGCCATGATTGTTGTTCACTCTCTTTCTATTTGCTTCCCCTATCATACCTTGATATTTCGGATTAGGAAAGACTTTCTTGTTTAAAAAAAGCGGCGGGTACCCGTTTAGGGGCGAGAACCCCATCAGCACCTGGGTGTCCGGAACTAGACAAAAAGAAAAGCGGAAGGGCTCGAATCTAGACAAATAGAAAAGCAGAGAGCACCCATTTAAGGCCGTATAGGGCGGAGAAGGTCATTCCGTTTTCTGCGAAAAGAAAGAGGCTTGTTCTCTAGCAACAACGCCTCTTTTCATAAAGTTGTATTGTAAACGTCTATTGCTATTACCGGCAGTCTGAATAATTTATTTTTTCCTGTTGGACACATTAATCTTTTAGAAAACGACCATTCATGATAATAGCTATAACTAAAAACTGGCTTTTCGATGTTTTCTATTTTCCTACTTTACATTTTTTATATGTTTTCAACCATGTTTGAGCCATCAGCATATTCCCAGCAGTATTCATATGTACACCATCTGTTGTTAGTACTTGATGATTTTCTTTTTGTAAATATTCTGTAAACACTTGATGAGTAGGAACAATTGTTGCTCCATACTTTTCTGCTAATTCATGGATTACTGCTACATAATCTTTTAATAAAATATTGCCTTTTGCTTCTATCGATTCCTCAATTATCGTCGGCTCCATCAAAAAGATGCTAGCTTCTGTGTGCATTTTAACTTGAGCTAATAAGCGATCATAAATTCCCTTAAATATCGCTGGAGTAACCTGTTCTAATTCAAGACGATCTAATTGTCTCCATACATCGTTAATTCCAATCGATATAGATACTAAATCTGGTTGTAAGGATAGCACATCCACTTCCCATCGTTTCTCTAAATCTGGGATTCTATTGCCATTGATGCCCTTATTTACAATGAAAGGCAATTCTTCTGGCTGATTTATGGCAAAATAATCTTTAATATAACGCACATATCCATAGCCAATTTGCTCGCTATCTTCAAATCTTCCTGCCTGTGTAATACTATCTCCAATAAACACAATTCGTTGATTAGCAGCCATCCATTTCTCCTCCATTAAAAACGTTTTCAATTATACAATAGCACTTCCAACACCAGCAAATCAACAAGCAAGTCAAGATTCCACTGATAAAGTTTCTTAAAAATCAAACAGTTGTATCAGGCTATTTTCGTAAAGTTTGTTGCTAATTAAATCGCAGCATTCATATTAATAAAAGCCTCAATTGGAATTAGAAGAAAAACTCCAATTGAGGCTTAGATAAGTTATCTGATTATTGTTGAGCTTGCACAATTTTATCTAAATTTCTTTCCATTACCTTAATATAATCCAATCCATTCTCTTCATCTTCTGTGCTTAACACTTCTAAAGTGCTAAGTACTTCTGTTTTTGCACCGATTTCTGATGCAAGTGTATCTGCAACCTTTTGAGATGCTGTTTCTTCAAAATAAATAACACTAATATCATGCTCTTTCGCAAAGTCTTTTAATTCAGCTAATCTTTGTGCATCTGGTTCTTGCTCTGGTGATAATCCAGCAATCGGTACTTGCGTTAATCCATATTCACTAGCCAAGTATCCAAATGCCGCGTGCTGTGTAATCATTTCTTTTTTCTCCACTTTACTTAAAGCGTCTTGATATTTTTGATCAAGGGTAGATAATTTAGCAATATATTCTTCACTATTTTGTTGATAAGTTTCCTTATTATCTGGATCTGCCTCGATTAAACTAGCTGTAATTGTTTCTACTTCTTTAATTGCTAAAGCAGGACTTAACCAAACATGGGGATCTTTCTCATGACTATGTTCATGTTCAGCTTCTTCGCTTTCATGATCATGATCTTCTTCTTCACTTTCGTGATCATGATCTGCCTCTTCACTCTCATGATCGTGATTTTCTTCTTCACTCTCATGATCATGTTCATCTTCAGTTCCTTCTTTTAATGTAATTCCTTTACTAGCTTCGACAAATACTGTTTCCTTATTATCAACTGCAGATTTAATTGTATCTACGAAACTTTCCATATAAACGCTATTAAATATAAATAAATCTGACGCTTGTACATTAGCTATATCCTTTGGTGTTGGCTCCCAACCATGCGGCTCCTGATTAGAAGGAATAAGTAATTTTACGTCTGCCTTATCACCAGCTATGTTTTTTGTAAATTCATACATTGGATAAAAGGTAGTCATAACCTGTATCTTCTCTTTGTTTGCTCCACTAGAAGCATCATTTTCTCCTTTACCACATGCAGCAATTATCAACACTGCAAGTAACATGATACTAACTAATTTAAATTTTTTCCCCATTTTTTTCACCCAGCCTTTTTATTTACTTTCTTTATGCAATGTTTTTCTTTTTAATCGTGGACTGTATTTCATCAGCTCTAACCGATCTGGATTATTGCGCTTATTTTTTGTTGTTATATAGTCACGATCTCCTGTTTATGTGCAAACTAGTGTTATATTTACTCTCATAATGACCAAACCTCTCTTTATTCATACCCTTAGTATGCAAGTGTAATACTAGATTATAATCCCAATTCAAGGGTTTATGCTAAGTTACAGTTATGTACGCTACCATCTATCAAAAACCTTTGAAAATTTGTAGAAAATCTACTTTTATCGCCTTAGGTAGTCTACAACCAAAACAATCATTTTACATTTTTACGAATTCTCCTGTTGTTCTAGCAAAACCTCCCTTACATAATAAGTGTGGCAAAATTATTTCCATTTCTTTCATCTACAGTACTCATTCAGGAATTACTTTACAGGCTCAGAAAGAATTAAATCGAAACAATTACGATTTATAACATTGAGTTAAAAATTTATTTCATCGACTATATTATATTAACCGTAATGATTACGATTTGTAAAGTGTTTTTTATTTTTTAAATGGAGTTTTTTACATTCTCTAGTAAAAAAAGAACGCTTCTTACACCGTAGCTTTTTAAAGAAAAAAACTATACCATCCGTGATCCGCGGAATAAGTATAGCTTTTCTAATTAACTATTTATTATAAAATAGTATTATAATGTCTCTACTGTCGATTTAAAATACACGCGTTCTTTTTTCTTCCCTGATTCATAAACCGCACAGATCATTTTTTGTGTTTTCAAAGCTTCTTCCCCTGTGACATCTAAAGGAACACCTGTAACTAAAGAATCATAAAAATTATTAATTTGCTTCACATGGCTTACTCCCCAATATCCTTTTACCCCATTTTCATAATGGAAGGTTTCTTGTGGATTATTGTCTGCAATAAATTCTCTTCCATCCAGTAAACGGACAGTTGCCCGGTCTGCAACCATTTTGGCAATTCCCTTTTCACAATGCAGCTCTATTTCGACTGGAGCATCATACGTATAATAATTAATGGCATGAAAAGCTGTAACGATGCCATTTTTATAAGCAATAACTCCTTCTGCCGCATCCTCCACTTCAATAATTTCATGTGCTCGATTACTTATCGATGCATCTACATACTTAATCTCTTCATTAATAAACCATCTCATTAAATCCATCGTATGAATCGCTTGATCGATTATTACACCGCCGCCTTCTTTTTCCCATGTTCCTTTCCAATCACTTTTTTGATAATATTCATCGGAACGGTCCCATGTAACCGAAAGCTTTCCTGATTTTATCGCACCAAGCTCCCCATTTTCAAGCATTCTCTTAATCAGCTGTGACCCAGGATTATAACGATTTTGGAAAATAACACCGAGGGTAACATTGTTTTCTTTTGCTGTCTCAACCATTGCTTTCGCATCATCATAGTGAATAGACATCGGTTTCTCTGTCAAAATATGAATCTTTCTTTTTGCCGCTTCTATTGTTACCGGTGCATGCAAATGATGTGGTAAACAGATATGTAAAACATCTATGCTTTCTTTTTCAAACATTTCTTTATAGTCGGTATAACTGGCACATTGATAGATTTTTGCTTTTTCTTCTGCTCGTTCTTGCTTTACATCACAAACTGCCACTAACTCTGCATCTTTTCTTGATACAATCGACTGAGCATGCATAGGAAAAATATTCCCACAACCAATAATACCTACCTTTAATTTGGACATGTTTCTCCCCCATTTCTATTTGTCTAACATTTTTTTACCGTGAAACTTACACCCACCACATTTGGGAAGGTGATTCTTCAATTAGAACAGATTTCAGATTCGTAACTGCTCTTGTTAGTCCTTCGCGAATCGACATAATTGGATCTTCATGTTCAATGCTAACAACGTAATCATATCCATAAGTTCGTAAGGCACTCATCATATCAGACCATTCACTGACACTATGTCCACATCCGACAGAGCGAAATGTCCATGCTCTTGTTTGCACTTCTCCATATGGCTGCATATCCGTTAATCCGTACATATTGACATTTTCCTGATCAATATACGTATCTTTCGCATGAAAATGATGGATGGCATTTTCTTTAGCTAAAATTTTTATTGCAGCAACTGGATCAATACCCTGCCACCATAGATGACTTGGATCCAAGTTTGCGCCAATCGCCTCGCATGTTTCCTCTCGTAATTTAAGTAATGTATATGGTGTATGCACAAGGAACCCGCCATGTAGCTCTAAGCCAATTTTCACTCCATGCTCCTGTGCTACATTCCCTATTTCCTTCCAATAAGGGATTAGCTTTTGTTCCCATTGCCATTTCTTTACATCCGCGTATTCATTCGGCCATGGTGTAACTGGCCAGTTAGGATATTTTGCGCCCTCATGATCCCCAGCAGTTCCGGAAAAGCAGTTTACAACAGGAACGTTCATTAAGGATGCTAGTTTAATTGTTTTAATTAATGTTTCATGGGATTCCTTTGCGAATTCTTCTTCTGGTGAAATTGGATTTCCATGGCAGCTGAATGCACTAATGATAAGGTCACGCTCTGCCACCTTTTCTAGATATTCTTTTCGCTTTTCTTCTGATTCCAATAATTCATCTACATTACAATGGTTGTTTCCAGGATAACCACCTGTACCTATTTCTACTGCTTGAATTCCTGCTGACTTCACCGCATCAAGCATTTCTTCAAATGGTTTATCAGCAAATAAAACAGTAAATACACCTAATTTCATGAGAAGTTCTCCTTTCGATCATTCTTAATTGTTGATTACGGCTTGATTATTTATCTCTATTTTCGCAATGGTCTTCTTTTCTTGTGACTCTAATGCAGCTAGAATGATAGCTAAAGATTTTTTTCCTTCTTCTCCAGATATAAGAGGCTCTTTATCTTCTAAAATACTTTCTACAAAATGGTCAATAACACCCGTTTTATTCTGTCCGCCATTATCATTTGACTGAATTCTACCTAACTCATAATTCACTTTTTCTCCATTTGTATATTGAATAATTAACGAATAGTTTGGATCATCTTCTAAGCGAATAACTGCTTTTTCTGCATAGATAACCGTAGAATTATCTTCTTTCCCTCTATAAGCCCAGCTCGCAGTAAGAGTTCCAATAATACCGCTTTCTGTTCGTAATATACAAACTGCATTGTCATCCACACTTGAAAAATCTTTTGCATTTGTTTCTACAAATGCTCCTACTTCCGTGAATTCTTCTCCTAATACATACCGTAATAAATCTGCTTTATGTACTCCTAAATCTCCCATAGCGCCAATAAACGCTTCTTCCTTTTTAAAGAACCAGCTGTCTTTCCCATCTACGCTCCAGCCTTCTGGACCACCATGACCGAATGTAGTACGGAAACTGTAGATTTTTCCAACTTCTCCACTTTTAATCAACTGATGTGCTTTTTGATGAGAGGAGACAAAACGTTGATTATGCCCAATCATCAATTTTTTTCCGCTCTGTTTAGCAGCTTGTATCATTTGGTCTGCTTCTTCCTCTGATGTTGCCATTGGCTTTTCACAAAGAACATGTTTTCCAGCATGCAAGGCATCAATTGAAATAGGAGCATGAAGATAGTTAGGTGTACACACACTTACCGCATCTATTTCTGCGATTTTTAATAATTCTTTATAATCGGTAAATGCTTGAACCTGATATTTGTCAGCAACTTCTGCAACTCTTTCTTCATGTATGTCACATACCGCAACCAGTTCCACTTGATTATTCCACATATACTCCGGAATATGACGATGCTGTGCAATACTTCCACATCCTATTACACCAACTTTTAATTTTGCCATTATCATTTCCTCCTCGAATATTTACTTAACAGATATTGTTTCGATAGGCTTTGCATTTCCGTAAACCGGTTTCTTCCGTTTAACTGGTGTTGCCCATTTAACTGCATTACTAATCACTTGTTGGATATCTTTATGATGATACGTTGGGTACGTCTCATGCCCTGGTCTAAAATAAAATACCTTTCCGTTTCCTCTAGCATATGTACAGCCGCTGCGGAACACCTCTCCACCTTCAAACCAGCTTGTGAAAATAAGCTCATCTGGGGCAGGAATATCAAAATGTTCTCCATACATTTCTTCTTTTTCCAATTCAATGTATTCATTAATTCCTTCGACGATTGGATGATTAGGAGCTACGACCCATAATCTTTCACGATCATCTGCTTCCCTCCATTTAAGGTCACAGCTAGTACCCATTAAGGATTTGAAAATTTTCGAAAAATGACCAGAATGAAGTACAATTAACCCCATTCCATCTAATACTCGTTGTTTCACTTTTTGTACAATTTCATCCTGTACCTCATGATGAGCTAAATGGCCCCACCACACTAATACTTCTGTATTATTCAATACTTCCTCTGTTAATCCGTGGTCTGGCTCATCTAAAGTTGCAGTATGTGTTTCGTAGCCTTCCTTTTCCAGAAATGCAGCGATTGTACCATGAATTCCATTTGGATAAATCTCTGCTACGAGTGGATTTTTCTTTTCATGACGATTTTCATTCCAGACTGTAATCATTGTTTTGCAACTCCTTTTTCATTTATGTATGGCTTCATTATAAAAAATGAAAGCGTATAAAAAAATGCTTAATCCTGTCATTTTTTTATGCAATTGTGTCATTTACTCCCCTTCTTTTTGCTACAATAGAGAGAAGCAAGTTATATTTAAAATCTCGTCAAATAGGAGGAGAATATGAAGTGGAAATGGGGATAAAACTAACCGATAATCAGCCTGTTAACGAAAAAGTAATTTACCAAAACCCTCTATTGTCCCTAAAAGTTTGGGAGATAAATGATGTGAGAGAGCAAGCAATGACCCCAGTTGAATATCACCCTTGGCACTATCATAAAGAAGTGGAATTACTTGCGATTCTTGATGGGAGTTTGGCGGTGCAAACAAAAGAAAATGATCAAACGCTTTCTTCAGGGGATGTACTTATTATGGGGGCTTCACAACCTCATAGAACAAGTAAAGTTAGGAAAGAAAAATTACGCTATATCGTCTTGCAAATTGATTTGCAAAAACATTTTGATCAGAGTATTCTCCCTTACTTCTATTGTTTTTCAGAATTAACGCATCCATTAGAAAGGATAAATTATATTTTTGAAGAAAATCAGCAAATAAAACAAGAGGTACATTTTTTAATTAATGAAATACATAGAGAAAGTCAAACGAAAGAAAAAGGATATGAAATTGCGATCAATTATTTGATCAAAAGGCTGCTTCTTCTATTAGTCAGAAACGATACAAAAAATTTGCTCCATTATTCGGAAGAACAAGACCTTACTAGACTTAAACCTGTTTTAGATTATATTGATAGTCATTTAGAAGAACGAATTCTCGTAGAGGATGTTTGTGTACTATTGAATTTTAGCTATCATCATTTTATTAAATACTTTAAAAAAGTTATGGGAATGTCTTTTGTTGATTATATAAATCTAAAGCGAATTAAAAAAGCTGAATTATTACTTTTAACGACAGATAAAAGTATTTTAGAAATAAGCTATGAGGCTGGGATAACAAATATGGCTCAGTTTTATAAACTTTTCAAACGGGAAAATCAATGTTCACCGAAAGCATTTAAAAATAAAATGCTAAAAAGCTAACCCTTTATAACTAATTCAAAACAGCTGACAAACACAGCTGTTTTTATTTTTGTGACACTTTTGTAAATTTTTTCAGATTTTTCACAAAAAAAGTTCAGAAATTTAATAAAAGTCCTTCATATTTGTCAAAACTTGTCGAAATAATAATTAACTTTTGATTATAAAGCATATTTGAATATGTCATATAGTCCTTAGTTATACAGCAACAAATGTCTAAGAAACAATTAATTCATGGATGACACAAAAATCTATGGAAAGGAGCTAAGATTGATGAGAAAATTGACATCATTCAATCAAAATTTAAAATTAAGCACAAAACTCTACATTGCTTTTGCCCTTATTCTAATCGTCCCTACTTTAACGGTAGCGTACCTATCTCTGCAAAGTGCAAAACATGAACTTAGCGAAAAAATAACGGAGAGCACAAAAGAGAATGTTAAATTATTAAACAGTAGTATCGACAATACGATTTCTCCCAAGCTTTATGATGCAAATTATTTGGCAGATATAATAACAGGCGACCTATTTGAAAAAAAAGAAGATAATCCTGTTGCTCTTATGACAAAGCTAGACCAATATAAAGGACTTCACCCTGAAGCTGACGCCGTTTATTTAGGAACTCTAGACGGAAAAATGTACACTTCTCCAGCTCTAGATCTCCCAGATGATTATGATCCAAGAGAAAGAACATGGTTCACACAAGCAATGAACAATTCAGAAGATAAAGCAATCGTAACAAGTCCTTATATAGATGCTAGTTCTGGAGAAATGGTAGTAACCATTACAAAAAAAACAACAGATGGTGCCGGAGTAATTGGAATTGACCTTAATTTATCCGCATTAGAAAAAACTACCCAAGAAGTGGAACTTGGTAAAGAAAGCTATATCATTCTTTTAGATGCAGAACAAACCTTTCTTGTCAGCCCAGTAAATGAAACCGGCACAAAGGTTGACAAAGATTTTCCTAATCTATATAACCAAAATTCTGGAGAGCATCATTATAAAAGGAATGATGAAGATAGAACACTATACTATTTAACAAATGAGAATACAGGATGGAAGATTGTTGGCTCGATGCTGGACGCTGAAACAGACGCTGCAGCAAAACCTATCTTACAAAAAAGTCTTTTAGTTGTGGCCATTTCTATTATTCTTGGTGGAGCTATTATTATTTTAATTATTCGTTCGCTTGTTAATAGATTAAAAGACATTCAGAATAAAGCAAAAAAAATAAGCGATGGAGATCTTACAGAAGAGATACGTATTCAGTCAAATGATGAAATTGGACAACTTGCCCAGTCTTTTACTACCATGCAAACCAGTTTAAAAACACTTTTAAGAACTCTTGAGCACCATTCTTTAACGGTTGCCACAACTGCTGAAGAGTTAAACGCTAGTGCTGGTCAAACAAGTGAAGCTAATGAGCAAGTCGCAACAGCCATCCAACATGTGGCTATTAGTGCCGAAAAACAAACAGAAGGCGTAGAAGCAAATATACTTTCCTTAAATCAAATAGTAAATGGTACAAATACGGTTTTGCTAAATGCTAATGAAGTGTTAGAGCGTACACAAACTACTACTCAAAATGCAGAAGTAGGAAAAGCGATTGTCCAGCAAACCGTTAATCAAATGAGTGAAATTCATCATTCCGTATCTGATTCAAATAAAGTAATAGCTTCTTTAAACGATCGTACAAAAGAAATTGGTGCTATCGTAGATGTTATCACCGATATTTCTAATCAGACTAATTTACTTGCCCTAAACGCTGCAATTGAAGCAGCAAGAGCTGGAGAATCAGGAAAGGGTTTTACTGTCGTAGCAGATGAAGTAAGAAAATTAGCTGAACAATCTCAAATTTCTGCTAGTCAAATTACGGAAATCATTAAGGCGATTCAACAAGATTCAAAAGAAACAGTTCATACAATGTCCACTGTAGAAAAAAATGTGCAGAAAGGACTTGAAATTTCAGAAGAAGCCATCAATAAATTTATGGAAATATATGATAATATGAATCTAATATCACCACAAATGTCGCAAGTAACTTCGACTCTAAATGATATATTAACTTTTGTGCAAAACACAGAAAAAACAGCAGAAATTATATCAGATTTAGCCAAAAACAATGCTGCTTCTTCTGAAGAAGTTGCAGCTTCAACAGAAGAACAACTTGCTGCAATGGAAGAAATATCTTCATCTGCCAATACACTTGCTTCCATGACAGATGAATTGATCCAGTTAATAAAAAAATATAAGTTTTAATCGCAACAAAATAAACATGTTATGCTCAAAATAAATCTAAAGGGAAATAGTCTGAATAATTCTATACCTCCATATAGTTTACTATATGGAGGTATTCTATCTACGTAGAGGAAAGGAAGTGAAACGATTGAATCAGAATCAAGTGTTATTAATCATTGGTGGTGACTTTAGACAGCTTGAAGTGATTCGTCTTTTAGCACCCAAGCTAAGTAAAATTTACTTAATTGGTTTTGAAGATGCTTCCATCCCTTTTGAAAATGTGGTGAAAGTAAATTGGCAAACTACCCCGTTTCATGAAGTGGACAGTATTCTCTTACCAATTCCAGGGATTCAGGATAACGGAATCGCTGAATCTGCATTTTCCACTAAAGAACTGATTCTAACAAAAGAAATAATAAATAAAACAAAACCAAACTCTACCTTGTATTCTGGAATTATTACTCCCTTCTTAAAACAACTAGCTGCAGAAACAAATCGAAATTTGGTAGCACTTTTTGCCAGAAATGATGTAGCAATTCTTAATTCCATCCCAACAGCAGAAGGTGCATTAATGCTCGCTATAAAACATACGGATATTACGATACATAACGCAGAAGTGCTTGTTCTTGGTTTCGGAAGAGTCGGTAAAACAGTTGCCCGCCTTTTTTCTGCGGTTGGCGCAAAAGTTACAGTCCTAGTTAACAAAAAGGAGGATGAAGCAAGAGTGATCGAAATGGGATTTGCCCCGATTTTCGAAACGGCATTGGAATCCACAATCCCATACCAGCATATTGTTATTAATACTGTTCCTGCACTAATTCTAACTTCTACCCTTATAAAAAAAATGTCCAGCCAAGCTTTGATCATTGACTTAGCAAGTAAACCAGGTGGAACAGATTTCGTGGCTGCAAAGGAACACAATATCCAAACATTATGGGCATTAGGTTTACCTGCAAAGGTTGCACCAAGGGCAGCTGGCAGCATTATCGGAGAAACCTTATTAGAATTACTTACAACAGAATAACAGTGAAAAAGATTGGAGATAGCTAGCTATCTCCTTTTTGTATGCACATAACCACCGGCTACCTATTTACAATATTATACAAAAGTGATATCATAATTATATCAAATTGAAATTATAGGAGTGATTCATTTGAAAGAAAAGAGCGCATTTCATTTTAATGGATTTATCGGTGTTCTTCTTATTGCTATCTCCCTTTTTCTTGGCGTTTATTTACTCGTACAAGAAATTCCTGGTGCAGCGATTCCATTTTTACTATTAGCTGTTCTTCTATGCAGTGGGATAACGATTATTCAACCGAATCAGGCTGTAGTCGTAACCTTTTTTGGAAAATATTTAGGTTCTATTCGCAGTAGTGGATTATTTTTAACAGTTCCCTTAACCTTAAGAAAAACAATTTCCTTACGTGTTCGCAATTTTAACAGTAAGCGATTAAAAGTAAATGATGTCGATGGGAATCCAATCGAGATAGCAGCAGTTATTGTTTTTAAAGTGATTGATACCGCAAAAGCTATTTTTGATGTGGACAATTACGAGGAATTTGTAGAAATACAAAGCGAAACAGCAATCCGCCATGTTGCAACGAAATACCCATATGATACATTTGAAAACGTGGAATTAACATTACGAGGCAATGCAGAGGAAGTTTCCAATGAGCTTACAACGGAATTACAGGCTCGACTAGATCTTGCTGGCGTCGAAGTGATCGAAGCAAGATTAACTCATTTAGCTTATTCTACCGAAATCGCTCAAGCAATGTTGCAGCGCCAACAAGCCTCTGCTATCATATCTGCTCGCCATAAAATTGTCGAAGGAGCTGTGGGAATGGCGCAAATGGCCATTAACCAATTAGAAAAAGATAAAATCATTGAATTAGATGATGAAAGAAAGGTACAATTAGTAAATAATTTACTAGTAGCGATTGTTTCCGAAAATCCTACAACTCCTGTAATTAATACAGGTACTTTATATTAATGAGTGGTATAAATGACGAAGAAAAAAAGCTTTCCATTACGCATTGATCCGGAGCTATACGAAGTACTCCAAAAATGGGCTGCAGATGATTTCCGCAGTATTAACAGTCATATTGAGTATTTGCTTCGTGAATCTGCCAAAAAAGCCAAGCGATTTCCAAAGCAAAAAGAGGATTGACTTAACAGATGATTCGTTTCATCTAAAAAGGAGGCCAGAGCTTTTATGAAAAGCACCGGCCTCCCTCTTTTTTTGCATTTCTCGATTAGCTTAGCTTAATAATTCCATTAAATCCTCTTCTGTTATGGAAGATATCATTTTTTCATCTGAATCAATAATTTCATCCACTAAGCTCTTTTTCTTTTCCTGTAGTTCATATATTTTCTCTTCTATCGTTCCTTTGGAGAATAGTTTGATGACATCTACAATATTTTCTTGACCCATCCGGTGCGCACGATCTGCGGCCTGCTCTTCGACTGCTGGATTCCACCATGTGTCATATAGGATAACCGTATCGGCAGTCATTAAATTCAGCCCTGTTCCTCCTGCTTTTAAGCTTATCAAAAAATAATCTCGCTCCCCTAAATTATAGCGATGACATAATTCCACTCTTTCATTCGAGGGTGTGTGTCCATCCAAATAGAAAAACGCCAATCCCTTTTTCGCTAATTCCTGTCCAATTATGTCAAGCATACTTGTAAATTGAGAGAAAATTAGTACTCTTCGATTGGAGTGCCGTGATTCTTCCATTAATTCCATTAAATGCGCGAGCTTAGCAGAACCACCTTCGTAATTGTCCACAAATAGGGCAGGATGACAGCAGATTTGACGCAACCTCGTTAACCCAGCAAGAATTCTAATTTTATTTTTTCGCAATGTATCTTTGTTTAAGTGCTTTAGTGCATCATGTCTTAATTTTGACAAATAGGCTGCGTACAATCTTTTTTGCTCTGGTAACAATTCCACCATTTCGCTCCATTCCCTTTTTTCAGGAAGTTCTGCTAATACATCCTCTTTTAAGCGGCGTAGCATAAAGGGTCTTATTCTTTTTGCTATCTGCTTATTGGTTAGATTCACGTATTCCTTTAATCCCTTGAATAATTCAGGAAAGACAATATGGAAAATAGACCAAAGCTCTTCTATGGAATTCTCAAGCGGCGTACCTGTTAGGGCAAAGCGATTAACGGCCCTTACTTTCTTCACAGCCTTAGCCGTTTGAGAAAGTGGGTTTTTGAAATACTGTGCTTCATCAAAGAAAACAGTGTGGAAAGCTTGCTGTTCATACCATGAAATATCTTGTCTAATTAATGGATACGACGTAATGATAACGTCCATATTCTCTAAATCCTTTTGTAGCTGCGCTCTCTCCTTTTTGTTTCCATCGAGGACAAGGCATTGAATAGTTGGAGCGAATTTCATGATTTCTCTTTGCCAGTTATAAAGTAAGGAAGAAGGACAAACGACAAGCATTTTTTGCTTTTCTTTTCGAATCACTGGCAATTCAGATACGATGAAGGCAATACTTTGAAGCGTTTTTCCTAATCCCATATCGTCTGCCAAAATTCCGCCGAAGTGGAATTGCGCTAATGTTTTCATCCACTTGTATCCATCCTTCTGATAGGACTTCAACACATCCTCTAAATAAGAGGGAACCTTAATCGTCAACGTTTCTGGATGTAGGAGAGAATTAATTAGTTCAAAATAAGAATCGTCTAGTTTAAAAATTTTTCTGTCTTCCTCTATAAAGGATAGACTTTCTAGCAGCGTCAATTCAAATCCACTGACGAAATCCTTATCTTTTATTTGTGGGGAGTGAAGATAGCTTTGAATTTCCTCCATCTCCCTCGTTTGTAATGCAAAAAGGGATCCATCCTGTAATCGATAATATTTGCGCTTTTCTTCTAATGCTGCTAACAGCCCCTTTATTTCACGTTCCGGAAATCCTTCCATCTCAAATTTAAACTCTAGCCAGTTTATCCGGTCCTTCTTTAATTTCACCGAAAATCGCGGCCAAGTTTTTTCTTTAAAAATTCGATTTCTAATCGCAGTAGTCGCATATACCTTTACAAGCTTTTGCAGCTTCGGTAATACGTAATATAAAAAATCAAACTCCAATTCTTCATTAAAAAGCATATATCCACTATCTGTTTTCGCAAATGAACTTCCATCCATCAGCTCCAAAATTACTTCTTCTTTTTTCCAATCTCTGATAAGCACTGCATCTATGTCTTTATCTCGTTCGTGAACTGGATTAATAACGATATTTTCATAGCGGAATTCTAAACTAGCCAATAATCGATTATTTACCCTATCTAAATAGAGCTCTGCTTGTAGAGGAGCTTTGCCAATTTTTTTTGAAAGTTCTTTCTCTAATTGAACTTCTCCTAATCTTTTTAAGCCTGGAGCAATCTTTTCTAAAAAGAAGTCTAATTGATTGTTTGCAATGGGAATATAATTCTTGCCAACTTTCTCCATCATTCTCTTTATTTCCACAAGCCTATTAAAATCTTCCGATTCCATTTGAAGAACTTTTCCGTCTATCAACACTGCATAATATTGATGCAAAAACAGAATAGACTCCATTCCATGAACATTCAATTGATAGCTTCCTGTTTCATGCTGATATAAATGAAACGTTATCGGAAGTGGCTCTGTAGAAACCTGCAAGGGAATCCTAGTCCCGCTAAATTCTTCTAAATAATTTAACTCCTTCCAGTGTGAGCGAAGGGAAAGCCAAGAGGAAGGAGGTATTAACAAAGTATCCTCTCCCCCTATAATGCTTAGTTCCTTGTTATGATTCAAAAAAATCGTTTCATCACTTACCACTTTCCATAATTCTTGAATAATTGTCTCTCTTTCTTCCTTTACACAGTGAAGCATTGGATCAAATTTCTGCCCTGGGGCATATTGATACGCTTTGCCTTCCTTTATTCGCTTTAAAAATTTGCGGATGTCTTTTATTTTATTGGATAAAAGATGTATTTCAATGCCAAACATATTAGCATCCGATCCAATCTGAATCACTTTTATCATAAATTCCACGGGCACTACTTCTCTTTTTTCAAAATGTCGTTGTTTCTTTGGAGAAGGAGAACTAGTCTGATTAAACAAGGCAAAAAAATCATCTGATACATTTGTATTCAAATCTTGAATAACAGATGGCTCCTTCCCACTCATTTGAAATTTCTTTATTTCACACAACACAGCTGCAATATGCTGACATTCCTTTTGAAAGGAAGCGAGCTTTGGACAAGAACAAGTTGCTTTTAATTCTCCAGCCTCTATAGTTACCATTACAGCAAAATTTTCAGATGCTTGAATGAAAGCTTCACAGTAGTCTTCTTTATATTCTTTAAACACCACTTTATGATTCTTCGAAAATGCCTCGCCCCTTTTTAAAGAAACAGGTCCACACATCTCCAAGACCATTTTCCGGGTAATAACAATATTCAACAATCTAATCTCCTTCTTTTGATAATACAAATTACGCATAAATTCCTCCTTTCACTTTACTACTTTTTTTGAAACATTTCTATTATGTGAGCATTGTAAAATTAGGAAGAGGTTGTTGTTTGGATCATATATTCTTTTTTTGGATCATATCCTTGTTCGTTTGGATCATATATTCTTTTTTTGGATCATATCCTTGATATTTGCACCATATAACAAGTTAAACCACCTTCCCAGCTTCTTCTTCTACTAAAAAAATGGACAAGCTAACCTTTTCAAGGAGAGTTTGTCCACTTTAAAAAAATTATTCAGTCATTCTGATGATTTTTCCTTCTATAAACTATTTTCAACAAGTAATTGAACGGCAGATTGGAGTTCTTCCATCAATTCATCGGGAGCCGTTAAGTAAAGTATCCCATTTCCTTCTATACATGGTTTATTTCCTAGTGGGATGGTTCTTTTAATTAATTGGGCATAAATTTCTGGCTCTGTTAAATTTCTCTCAAAAGCTTCATTGCTGATTATTTTAATTAGCGCTAAAGCACCACTCACATGAGGTGCAGCCATCGAAGTTCCAGTTAAACTTGCGTATTTTCCATCTAAAAAAGTAGAAAGAATTTCTTCCCCAGGGGCTACTAAATCAACTTCTCGATTCGAATTAGAAAAACGAGAGGAATTTCTCTCTAAATCGACTGCGCCAACACTGATTACCTCATTATATGCAGCTGGATATCCCAATTCCTCGGTTGACTCTAAGCCATCGCCTTCATTTCCTGCTGCACAAACGACTAAAATTTGCGCTTCGACTGCCTTTTTCACTGCTGCATGTAATTCTTCCACATCTTCAGGACCTCCAAGACTCATGGAGATAATATCCGCACCCTGTTCAATTGCATAATGAATTCCGTTAATAATCCAATCATATTGGCCAGAACCTTCTCCATTTAAAACTTTTACGATTAAGAGAGAAACCTCTGGTGCTACTCCTGTTAATCCATTGGCACTTCCTGATGCTCCAATTGTTCCTGCAACATGTGTCCCATGGCCATTATAATCCATATAAATCTCTGAATTTCCATTATCATCATCGGTAAAGTTTTTGCCGCCAATAATTTGCTCTTGTAAATCTGGATGATTTATATCACACCCAGTATCCAAGATAGCAATGGTAACTCCTTTTCCTTTTGTTTTATTCCATAAATCAGGTGCCTGAATTAGCTCAATTCCTTTTGGTATTTCGGTTGATAGGTCCATTACTTCTTTCACTTGATAAGGAATTACTCTACATTCTTTTTTCATATAACAGCCTCCTAATAATAGAATGAATAACACAATGATAATTTTAACAATTCTGAATTGTACATGTAAGAGACTTAAGACTCATTTAGAACATTTGTTCTCTTTTTGTGATTTTAATAGGGCTTTTCTAGCGAAAAAAATAGCCTACACGTGTAGACTATTTTTCTTTCTGCTTTGTTACATAATGGTCTTACTCCCATATTTTTTCCTACACAACAAATAAAAAACAGTAAAAATGATAATGGACCAAATCAACGAATAAAGCGGGCTTGTATCGATGATTCTAAATAAACTCGGGATATCTCCCGCAACAGAATCATCATACGTAAATAATAAGAAAATCATCATATTATTTGCAGCATGTGCACCAATTGATAGCTCTAAACTACCAGTTTTTACAGCAATAAAGGTTAAAGCAAACCCTGCAAGCAAATAATCTAATCCTACCAATATGGCCGAATCATTCATTTCTGGATTAGTAAAATGTAAAGATCCGAAAATAAGTCCAACAATACTAGCTAATAGAATAGGATTTTTAAGTTTTTTTCCTATAAATTGTAATAGTAAGCCTCTGAATAAAAGCTCTTCTACCGTCGTTTGAATAGGCACAAAAAGGAGAACGACAATAAATAGAAACACATACTGGGAAAGAGACACGTTATTCCATATATAATCATCAGCATTAAACAAGAAATCAGCACCTGATGTAACTAGGAAAAGACCAGCAAAGACAGTAAAGCCCCAGATTATTTTTTTCCAATTGATGCTTTCTTCGCCAGTAATCAATGTTCGAAATTTTCTTTTGTGGATAAATCGCACCCCAATCCATAGTCCAATTAGAGCAACGATATAAATAATATGTGTCATTAACAAACTAACTGTACCATTTCCGCCAACGACCATGCCTGTATCCATATCAATAAATGTAGCATTGTTCCCATCTAGCTCCACACGCAGTAACTCCATAATGAAATAGACAATCGAACCAGCAATCATAAAAACAACTGCTAATAAAATAGAAGCTAAATAGCGCGGCCAGCTATTTTTTCCTTCTTTTACGTTTAAGTAGTGTTTCAATCCATTTTCTCCTTTATACGTTTATTTTTCAGAAGTCGCTCCCTTTTCCAAATCGAAATTGGCTCTTATTTCTCCAATTTTTTCTTTTCTTGCATTGAGCACCGGTGCATGCACATAATTATCTAAATCAGCAAAAATTTTCTCCTCTTTATAGCCTAGCTGACTTAGTACCTCCATTGCCGCAACATTTACTGCTCTTGCTCCTCCGTCTTCTACCTTAATCGCAATACCAATTCCTTCTTCGACAAGCCCCAAACACTGCACTGCTTCTGCACCTGCTTTCGAAACAATCCGACCTTGATAAGCGTTCATTAAGTCTGTATCAAACCTACTTGTACCTCCAACCATTTCAGGAAACTCCAACATGCTGTCCCTTATCCGTTTCACTATTTTTATTTGCTCCACTGATTTGAGAGAATCTGGGCTTGCTAGTCTTGCATAGCCAAGTGCTACATGATAAAGAGGTAATTGATGGACTGGCACACCACACCCATCCACACTAAGCTTTATATTCTCTTTTGGAAAATCACATATTTCTTCAATTGCCTCTAATATTCGCTGTTGATGAGGATGTTCTACTTCACGATAAGTGGCAATGTCCTCTTTCATATGGATAGCCGTTGCAAGCATACCAGTATGCTTGCCAGAGCAATTACTAAATACAGGTGTCACATCTTCCCCTTTTTGCAACAGCTCTTTATAGCTTGTTAAGTTCCACGGAGTATGGGTTCCACATTGCAGATGATTTTCTTGAATCCCTAATCTTTCTAGCAGTTGAAGAATCGTTTCTCGATGAAATACTTCTCCTGCGTGGGAGGCACATGCAATGGCAATTTCAGCATTGCTATAGGAATACGTATCCGCAGCTCCAGTCTCTAACAGTGGAATAGCTTGAAATGGCTTCATCGACGATCTAGGAAACGTCATCCTATTCGGATTGCCATAGGAAAATAGCAATCTACCTTCTTTATTTACTACAGCAATATGAATATTATGCGTACTTTCAACATATTGTCCACGATAAACTAGTATAGGCTTATTATTCAATTCAACCTACTCCTTTTATACTATTTCTCTTCATAAAATTTCCATTAACTTAGAAATGAGTCCTTCGTATTTTTCTTTCAAAGCTTCATATTGAAAACCCTGCTTTTGATAGTTTTGCTTCTTATACATTTCCCTTGGTGTGTCTTCACCATCTGCCAGCAAAATAATCGTTTTTTCTGGAAATAAATCCATTACCATTTTTTGCATACGAGCAGCAATCCCATTGCGTTGAAATTCTTCAATAACAAAAATCCCGTCTATTTCGACTGTTTTCTCTTCTATAATTGCTTCTAAAGCACCTGCCGCTTTTCCTTTATAATAAGCAATTATCTGCAAGAAATGAGAATCTTTAAAATTCTTGCGATAGATTTCCGTTTTTCCTTTTGCATAATCTAGACCATACTCTAAATCTTGATTATATTCTAATTGTAAATAGTCCTCGAAATTAGCCTCCGTTACTTTCTCTATCAAAATATCCTCTATAGACGATAAAACAGGAAATTCACTAGGATCAATAGCATAAAGCTCTGTCAAGCCAACATCATAATGAAGTTTATGGACAATATGGTCCAATAGCTCTTTCGTAAATTTTTTATTTTCTGGAAAAATAAATTTAAGATGCTTCTGGCCAGTCTTTTGATGAAACGCTTTTAGATATTCCTCTGCCTGTTCAAATTCCTTTATTGTAGGCATTGTTTTAAATTGAATATAGTTACTGTCATACTGAAGTAGCATTTCTGCATTATGAACATGTATCCAATTACTAGATTCCTTTATTCTTTTTCCTTCCTTATGAATGTTACGATAGGTCACTTTCTCCATGATGTCTCGCCTACCCTCTCCCCAAACTTTTATATCCTTTGTCTTAATAATAAACGATTCGATTACATAAAGCAGTAAATTATTAGAAAATAATGTCATAAAAAAAGGAAAGAAAATATAAATAGGATTGCTCCTAAAGAACAATCCTAACAATAAATCCTTTTATCGAAAATTTTAGATTGCTTCTGCTTCTTCCCTTGTTTCTCTCCATAAAACCACTTCATTGCCCCTATCATTATATTGCACTTTTTGAAAGATTTGCATCATCATTAAAATCCCTCTTCCCCGTTCCTCTAGCACAATATCACTTAAAAGCCTTTCTGTACCATACTTTTCAATATCATGAAATTTCTTCTCTACATCAAATCCGTTACCATGATCTTTAATTCGCATATCTACCGTATTCTTACTATATTGAAGTTCTACAATAACTGGGTAATTCCCATGCTCTATGGCATTATTAACCGCTTCACCTATTCCAACACTTAGCAAAAAATCCTCATTCAACAAATCCCTAAAATCCTTATTTAGTTTTTCTTTCCATTCCTTTTCTGTATGATCGCGCATTACTATCGTTTGATAGGTAATAAATTCACTCATATGTTGACCCCCATTTTTAGAAAAGCACAAACCCCTTATTATCGACAAAATATTGTCTAAGAACATCAACTGAAATAAATGATTCACCATAATAGAATATCTGCATTGGTGTACATTTCATGAAAGTGAAGACCTGTTGTTTACCGGCCCTTTGATGTAGGAGCTGAACATTCGTTATAAATATAATTACTCTGTTTGTTTTCATAAAAAAAGACTAACAAAACAAGGATAGTTTGGTTAGCCGGTTGCGCTAGTAGCTCATAATCAGCAAAGCGCCCAAATAAGCTGATTAATCAAAGCTTTCTACCTTTAAATCTTTCTCCATAATATGAAGTTAATCAATTATATAGTATTATATACCCAGATAGAATCGTCATAAACCTATATTGTTAGAAAAATTATAGCAAACTACTTTCCCTTTTCCAAAAGTGAAAAAAGCCAGCTATTAAATTGGGATTTAAAAGATGGCAGAACTATAGGAGGACTTTTGAAAAAAGGTAACAATAAACTAGCTAGTTTTTATTGCATTACTTACTAAAAGAAGATTAATACATAAAAAAATCAGCGGGAATTTTAACTACCCACTGATGACAAAATTTACATTTACTTTTACTTACCTCTTCCTACCAATCTAATTATTGCCAAAATAAAATACCTTTTTGTCGTAATAAATTAAGACCCTCCACAAAATAATAGTCTCCATAAACTAAAGGAACATCCACATTCTTTTGCTCTGGAAAATGACTTGTTCCGTTGTTTAATAAACCTTCTTCTTCTTTGTCTGCTTGTGTACCACAAGTGGTATAGAGAGTTTTTAATAAATTTGCTCCGGCCTCCTGATAAATTGGCTTTTCAAAATCAGTTACAAGTTTCCCGAGCATGAGTAACCCACAAGCTGCAA
The DNA here is from genome assembly GCF_031978665.1 of Niallia sp. NCBI lineage: Bacteria > Bacillati > Bacillota > Bacilli > Caryophanales > Bacillaceae > Niallia > Niallia sp. The sequence goes on from NZ_DALZDK010000021.1 coordinate 67,466, forward strand.
TCGAACCTGCCGATGAATCAGGGTATGAATATCGTTTTTCTCCATCTTCAGGGATACGAAAATCCCAAGCTGGACATTCATCGGGACGAAGATTAGAAAGAAAGAAATGAGAAACTGATTTTGCCGCATGTAAAAACGCAGTATTGTTTGTATGCAAGTAGGAAAGAGTCATGCCATATAATGCCCAAGCAGTCCCTCTTGACCAGGCACTATCTGGTGCATAACCTTGACCTCCCAGCTTATCCACTACTTCGCCTGTTTCTGGATCAAAGACAACAATATGATGCACAGAACCATCTGGCCGTATAAAATGCTTTATTACAGTTTCTGCATGCTTTTCGGCAGCTATTTTGAAACGTGGGTCTTCAGTTTCTTTTGAAGCCCAATATAGCAATGGAAGATTCATCATACAATCAATGATAGCAACGCCTCGATTATCATCCTTCTTTGACCAAGCATTCCATGCGCGGATATAATTGCCTTGTGCATTAAATCTACCCAATAAAAAGTTGGCTGCTAATAAACCTCTTCTTCTAGATTCCTTATTTCCAGTAAGTTTATAATTTGCTAGACTCGTCAGCGTCCACATAAACCCCATATCATGGTCTAATTTTTCTGAATCAGAAAATAAATAATCCAATTTCACTTCACACTGTTCTGCCGTTTTCCTGAGGGCTTCATCCTTATTTTCTTGATACACCTGCCATAAAAGCCCTGGCCAGAAACCAGCAGTCCACCATTCTGGACTTTCCAATACATATTTCTTATCAACACTTGCATGTGGAAAATTCGCACCAATCGTCTCATTATTTCGAGTTGTCTTCTCTACTACAAACTCCCAAGCTTCTTCGAGCCATTTTTCGTTTGTACTCATGTTAAACACCCAGCTCCTTTTATTATCAGCTATACTCTCAAAAAAGAAAAGGCTTTCAATCGTTTCTAAAAAAAGACTGCACCTATAGCCTCTCTTTCTCAATTGGTTATGATTACTCTAATTATAGGAGGTTCAACACCTATCAACAATGTATTATTTTTACTACTTCTCGAAATAATTTTACTCTTGTTGCTATTCTTTTATAAATCGTTCATCCTTTCATTTTGGATAACACCAAGTTCTTTTAACCAACTTTTCCACTTCTATATTCAATTGGAGTTGTACCAGCATATGTTTTAAATAGTTTAATAAAGTAGCTCTGATTATCGTATCCTAATCTTTCACAAATTTTCCCTACGGATTCATCGGTTTGTTCTAATAGTTCCTTCGCCCTATTAATCTTCATCCGAGTAACATATTCTACGAATGTTTCCCCCACTTCCTTTTTAAACAGTCTACTAAAGTAACTAGGGTTTAAGAATAAGTAACTAGAAATTTCATCTAATGTAATTTTACGCTCTAGATTCATGGCCACATATTGGAATGCCTCGATAATCTCTTTCCTTTTCGTCTGATCGTTTGTCTGATGATAATGAATCATCTTCTCAAAATAATTTTTAAGCCAATCCTTTAATTGATACATATACTCCATTAAAAAAATCTCTTGATGCTTAGATTCGAAGGAATACTCTCCTGAAAAATATTGTAGTGCTTGTAATTTTACATTTAAATCTAATAATAATTTCCAAAACCAATCCTTCACTACATCCGGTGAAAATTGATTTTCCGAGACATATATCGTCCACTTGTTGATAAATTCACTTATTTGATCCTTATCTTTATTCAGAACAATCATTCTCATTTCAGTCGCTGCTGCATCATATTTAGCGAATAGTTCCTCTGTATTCTTTGCGCTCTTCTTTATTGATTCCACTGTTCTCGGAAGCATATAAAATAATTGCTGTTGATTATTTAATAGCCTTTTTATAGTACTTTGATAGTCTAATAAGCTTTCGGACTTTTCCCCAATAATGGAAGAACTATATATATTTAATACTTTTTCAATCGAAAGCTGAATCATTTTCAACATTTCTTTTGCATTGGATAATGCGTTCATTTGATATCCTAAGTCTCCAGGGAAAAAGATAAAAACCTTATTAGCAGGACAGAAAAAATGCACAGCTAAAGGATTTAATCTCTCTAAAAATTCTGACACAATATTAGAAATAGCAAAATGTAAGGTCTCTTCTGTAAATGCATCGGAATGGTTAGGATGGATAGATATCATCGTTAATATATACCCTTTATTATTTATTAAACCAAATTTTTTTCGTTCTTTATCCCATTCCGCTTCGTTTTTAAAAGATTCATTTATTACCTGTTTTATAAATGTTACTTTTTCTTTTTCCTTATTTTTATTCAGAATAAGCTGTAGTTTTTGTTCTTTTTGCTTATTTTTTTGTATTTTATCTAGCTGAACTTTAAATTTTTGGAGTAATTCATATAATTCTTCTAATTCAAATGTATCCTTTACTAGATAATCACTAACCTGTAATTTGACTGCTTCTCGTGCATAATTAAATTCTGTATGGCAAGATAACAAAGCCACTTGAAGATTCTCATTCATCGCCTTTAGTTTTCTAGTTAATTCCATTCCATTCATTTTTGGCATTCCAATATCTGTAATAAGCACATCCGGCATCTCTTTTTCGGCCATTTCTAAAGCGCTCATTCCATTTTCATGGGCACTAATCACCTCAAAGCCAATGCTTCCCCAGTCAATTGATTTTGTCAATAACTCTAACACTGGAAAGTCATCATCTACAAGCATCACTTTATACACACTTTTTTCCACCTTTCATTGGAATTTGCAAAATGACTTTTGTGCCATTTCCTAGTTCACTCTTAATGTTCATATTAAAAACTGGACCAAAGGTTATAGACAATCGTTCATAGACATTAGCTAACCCTAGTGACGAGAAACCTTTCACATGTTGCTTACTTTCCAAATCCTCCTTCGATACACCCACAAACGTTTTTTTCGTCAATTCTTCTAATTCCTCTTTGCTCATTCCAAGACCATTATCTTCAATAACAATTACTAGTGTCTCTTCTATTATTCTTGCATTAATTGTAATTAATCCAGCGCTCTGATTAAAACCGTGAATAATCGAGTTTTCGATAATAGGCTGTAGGATAAACCTTGGGATTTCAAATGAATATGCCTCTTGATCAACTACCATTTCTAAAGAAACTTTTCTATTTTGTCTCATATTCATAATGTGAACAAAATCCTCAAGAATTTGAATTTCCTCATAAAAAGTGATTATTTCTTTATTTTTATCAATTGTTATGCGAAGTAATTTTGTAAGAGACGTAATCATATTAGCACTATCTTTGTCTCCTTTTATCATCACCTTCATACGAATTGAATTTAATACATTAAACAGGAAATGAGGATTAATTTGTGCTTGAAGCATTGCGAATTCTGCTTTTCTTTTTCTAGCTTCTGTTTCCGTTATTTCTTCGATTTTAGTATTAATATGATCAAGCATTAAATTAATCGATTTACTTAGCCTTCCAATTTCATCTTTCCCTTTAATTTTTGAACGCACAATCAAATTGCCAGCCTGAACTTTATCAGCAAGTTTCGCTAAATATTCCAGCGGTTTAGTAATTGTTTTCATTAAATAAGTAAGTAACAGGAAGAAAAGAATAAATGATATTACTTGAATTAGAAATACTTTATTAAAAATACCATTTATTTTATTAATCGATTTTTCATAGGGAACTAATGATACTAATTTCCAATTTGAAAAGGACAAGGAATGTTCTGTGACGACATATTCTTTATCTGTCCTTTTCATCACTTCTGAGCCATCTTTATTCCTTAAATCAGAATAATAAGCAAAGGGGGTTCCTATCTTCTCATCTTCGATATGTGAAAGTATTTTCCCAGATGGACTAATCATCATGACTTCATCATAACCTTCCATTTTATTAAATACTTCACTTATTTTATTTTCCATTATTGTCACAACCACAAATCCATAGATTTGTACCCCTTGTTGATCCCTTAAAGTGCGAACAATAGAAATTTGATAAGGGTTATACTTTTTTTCCAGCTCAAAAATTGTTGGCTGAGATTCAATCCAAGTAGATTCATATCCAACTGCTTCTTCTATTTGCTTATACCATTTTTCTCTAAATAAATCTCTTGGATCAAATTCAGCAATATTATAGTTTGTAAAATACTTCCCATTTTTCAATAAAACGGTAACGTAGGATTTTTCTCCAACTAGTGTGATATTCTCAATCGTTCGATTTATTTCGTTTTCCAATAGATAATGGTCATAACTCTCTTTCTCCACATCACTTTTAGCTAATTCTTTTAGCACTGTATTCATTTTAGGATCCAGTTGAATGAAGTTAGCAACATAAAGCATATCGCTAAATAATTTTTCAACATATTCGCTTGTAATATTAAGCTCTCTATTGGCATTAGAGAGGGCCTGTTCTTTAACAGTATCTTTTGTCATATAATTATAGATAAAGAGAGAGAGAACTGCTGGAACAATTAAGCTAATGATGGAAATTAGAATAACTTTGTAACGAAAAGAACGAGGAGTCCACATATTTTTCAACCAATTTAGCAATATGTTTCCTCCTCTCATCATGTATTTTTTTATTTATTACTATCGATTAATTCTTGAACCCTTTCATTTGTAACCTTAATGGTTTCATCAATATCTTGTTCATCAAAAATTAATTTTTCGTATTCTTCATTTACTACTTTATAAATTTCTGCTTGATAAGATACAGGTGACACAAGCTTAGAAGATTTTGCATTTGATAGAACATTTATTAAAGACTCTTTATCTACTTTTTCTGGATTTTTTGTTTCAGCTAAAATATTATCAATTATCTCCCCAAATTGATCATTGCTGACATTATTCCAAGATGGGATATTCTTCTCTTGTAAGATCTGTCCTTCTGTTGTATACCAACGAATAAATTTATATGCTTCTTCCTTATGTTCAGAATTGTTTGCCACTGCCATAAAATCAGTAGTAACTGGTGTATAGCCACCTTCTGCATCACTTGAATTCTTCGGATATGGTGCAACTGCGACATTAAATTCTAGCGGAAATTGATCCGTTCCACCTAATTCCGTATTCATCCAGCTACCAATTAAAACCGTACTTGCATCTTGGTTAAAAAATTGATTTCGATAATGAAGTTTTTGAGACATAATGTCAGTATAGGGAACAGCTGATTTATCTACTTTCTCCATTTGATAACGCAATTCAAGTGTTTTCTTAAAAAGTGGATCCTCAATATTGGAACTACCATCTTCCTTGATAAACTCTGTGTTCTCTGCTTCACTAGCTAAAGTAAGTTTCATAAATTCCAACCAACTTCCATTTTGCGGACCATGAAAAAATGTTCCATAATGATCGGCTGTCGTTAATTTTTTAGCATAAGCTTGGAATTCATCCCATGTCCAATCTGTAGGAACTTCTAATCCGGCTTGATCTAGATGATCCTTATTTAATAATACATACCATGGGTTAAATTTTCCAGGTAATGCATAATAGTTATCACCAATTTTCGTATCTACTTTATATTCTTCTGCTACGCTGTACCCATCTTTTTCAATAAATTCGTCAATAGGGGCAACCATACCCATACTAACACGCTGTGCATAACTTGCTGTATCACTGAACATCAGCACATCCAACTGTTCACCAGAAGCTGCAGCTAAATCTAGCTTTTTAATTGCTTCCTGTGTGTCTCCCTTTTCACTTAAGATTACTAAATCCACATTAATATTTGGATTTGCCTCTTCAAAGGCTGCAATTGTTTTTTTCCAATTATAAGATGCTTCGTTTCCATGGGTGTGGAACTTAATCGTTACTTTCCCATCTTCACTGCCAGAAGCTTTGTCTGAGTCTCCACTACTACATGCCGTCATGACTAAAGCAAGAATTAAAACAAAAATCGATAGACTCCAAAATTTTCTTTGCATCTGTTTATTCCCCCTAGGTATTATATCATGTAAACCCTTACAGGAATAGATTAACAGAAGATGAAGCGTTACCAATAAAAATAATTTTACTTATCCAGCAACAATTTTTACTTTATATACTTTATTAAGAAGTAATATCCTCCTTGATTACATCTTCTCTCTATTAACTTTGAAGCTCTTTTTCCTGCAGTTTCATTATCCTTAGTTCATCCATCTTTGTAAATATTGGCTTAGAAAAATACAAAATAATACTTGCTACCCCACTACCTAAGAAAAGCAAACCAGCACCTGTAAAAACTACGCCTAAAAAAATCATCGTAAAGACACCGATGATCATAGTCAATGTATGGAGGGGGTGAATACAAGCAAGAAAAAGGGAAACTTTAAAATATTGAAAAACCTTTAAGTCATAATGAACATACACGGGAAGAAGATATAATAAAGTCAATAAGGAAAGAAACAATACCCCGATTAATAATCCCATTAGAACAACATTCATGGATCCATGTATCGAATTGATAATTCTCCAATCCATGTAGATAAAGGCAGCAAAAATTAAAACAACAGCACCTACTTTATTAGCTTTACCGAATTCTTGTTTATATGTCTGCCAGTAAGTATCCCATACAGGAATATCTGTTTCTTTTTGAATCCATTTTCGAATAATGGTAACCATTGCTACAGTAGAAGGGAAAATGCCACCAATAAAGATCCCCAATGCACTAAAAATGATCCATAGTAAGTTTATATATGCTAATCTCGTAATCCATTGACATCCATTGTAAATTACTCCAGACCATCCCCCAATTTCTGCTCTCATAAACCGCTCCTCCTCATCAACAATCTTCTGTTTAGTCTAAATGAAAAACTTCTTCCAACTTATGCGTTACAGGACTATAATCTTCATTTGTCTCCATTATTGGCGCCATATATTTCCACCATTTTCTGCATATTGCTGTTTGGGAAATAAGTTCATATGTCTCTTCATCCGCTACTTCTAGATAAGCAAATAACACTTGCGATTCTCGATGAAGGTAAATAGAATAATTAGAGGCACCATGTTGTTTCAGTGCCTCCTCCATTTCTTGCCAAAGTTCATCATGTCTCTTCTTGTATTCGTTTTCATATCCAGGTTTAATAAACATAATAGATGCTATTCTTTTCATTGGATCTCCTCCCTATTTTTTACAACTAAAATAAATATTTCAATAAACACGCAAATTCCTGCATCATTCAGTAAATTGGGCTGAAAGGGGAAGAATACTACCTATCAACCAAATGTTTTCTCCACAATCCGTTGCCCAATTATAAGTTTCTGTTTCCTAGTTGAATTCTCCTTCAAGAAAAGAAATAAACGTATGATTATATACCTTTTCAGAAATTCGTCTACCTATTAAAGGATCTATTTTTTTGTACGACTATATAATTCACTTTAATAAAAAGACATCGTTTTACCCTTTTACTCCACCTAATGCAATTCCTTCAATTACTTGTTTTTGCCCAATAATAAATACAATAACTAATGGTAAAATAGCTGAAACAGCTGCGGCCATAATCAAAGAATAAAATTCTCCATTGATTGTGGTAAACTTCTGCATAGCAAGCTGTATGGTTAATAAATGATCGGATCGAAGGAAAATTAATGGATTTTGATAATCATTCCAAGTCCAAATGAATCTAAGTATTGCATATGTGGCTATTGCAGGTTTTACAATTGGGAGAACAACCCGCCAGAAAATTTTCCAGTGTCCTGCTCCATCGATTTTAGCTGCTTCCACTAGCTCATTGGAAACACCCATAAAAAACTGTCTAAGCATAAAGGTACCTAGCACACTAAAGCTTCCTAACAAAATTAATCCTAAATGACTATCAAAAAGGCCAATTTTGCGATAAATAATAAATTGTGGCACTAAAATTGCTTGTGCAGGAACCATATAGGTTGCTAATACAATGAAAAACAAGAAATTACCTAAGCGAAAATTCACTTTTGAAAACCCGTAGGCTGCTAGGGCAGACACCGTCACGGAGATTGCAGTGGTACAAACTGTCACTTTAATCGTATTCCAATAATAAATATAGAACGGATTATCCCCAAACCAAACTTCCTTATAATTGTTGAACCCATTCCATCTCTCTGGAATCCACTGAATTGGAAATTTAAATACATCTGCTTCAATCTTAAATGAGGTCGAAAGCATCCACACAAAAGGTAGTAAAAACAGAATGCTTATGATTAGCATGACGATCGTTGTTATTGCTTTATTTATTGACAATGATTTAAACATCCTAAATCCCCCCTTAATAATTCACCCATTTTTTCTGCCCAATCCACTGAATGAGCGTAATAGCAAATACGATAAAGAATAAAATAACCGCCATTGCTGAAGAATGTCCGATATCTAAATTAACAAAAGCTGTATCATATAAATTCCATACAATCATGCTCGTGGAATGCATTGGTCCACCCTTAGTTAATACAGATATTAAGTCAAAAACTTTAAAGGTTGAAATAATTCCTGTAATCAACAAAAAGAATGTAGTTGGCGAAACCATTGGCAAAGTAATATTTTTAAATTTCACCCATGCACTCGCTCCATCTATGTCAGCAGCTTCATACAAATCACGAGGAATGGACTGTAATGCAGCTAAATAGATAATCATGTTAAAACCAATAGAAATCCAAATTTGAATAAACATAATAGAGACTAATGCGAAATTAGGATCAGCAATCCATTTAGGAGGATTTTCAATACCTAATGACATTAGAAATTGATTGATTGGACCTAACGAAGGATGAAATAATACTTGCCATACTACTGCAATCGCAACGACACTTGAAATATAAGGCATAAAGAAGGCAACTTTAAAGTAACTTTTAAAATATACATTTCGATCGATTGCAATCGCAAGAAACAACGATATAATCATACAAATTGGCACTGTTAAAATAAAAATAGCGTTATTCAATAAGGAACGTAAAAAGATCTTGTCTTGAAATAAATCTACAAAGTTTTGCAGTCCCACCCATTTTAATTGAGAGATATTTGTAATAAAGCTCCAATCGGCAAAGCTTAAAATAAATGTTGCAAAAATAGGCAGTAAGACTAGGATCGAAACACCGATTAACATTGGTGATACGAACCCAACCCCTACCCAATTTTCATTTTTCACATTTTTTTTATGTCGCTGTTTAGTCGCTGGTTTTACTATGTCGGAAGTCTTGACTTCTGTGCTAGCACTCATTGCCTTTCACCTCTATCATCTTATTTTCTTTTATTATAGTAAAAATGATAGCACTTACATTAACGTTATTTTGCTATATAAAGTGACAATATTTACTTCTTTTTATTTCATATGGTTAAGGGATATGATTTTTTAGACAGCAGCCATTAGGTTGGAACTAGTAATGTTCACCATTATTAAGAGCTTCCTTCCGCAAAAAAAAAAAGGAAAAAACCATTATGTTGGTTCTTTCCTTTTTTTCTATTTATGTCTATTCTTTTATTCTGTTACCCGAAATTTCAATTTCGTTTCAGCATGATAGGTTTCTTCTGGTTTTAAAACGACGGATGGAAATTCAGGATGGTTGATTGCGTCAGGAAATCCTTGCGTTTCTAAGCATACCCCTAAGTATTTTCTTCCCGTTACGCCATTAAAATCATATTTATCTTGTAACTGGTTACCTGTATAAAGAATGAGTGCAGGCTGATTTGTGACTAAAGACATTTCTCTGCCACTCTCTTTATCTTTTAAAATAGCAGAATGTGATCCTTCTTCTGAGAAAATAAGTGGATGATCATATCCATTACCTACCATCATATTTTGTTCCACATTATTGTCAATTCCTGCTTTCAACAATTTCCCTGCCACAAAATCAAATGGCGTATTTTTTACATCAACCATTTTTCCTGTTGGAATAAATCCTTCCCCAAGCTCTAAGAATCGATCAACATCAGCAATCAGCTCATGTTCTGTTATATCTCTTTTATTGTTTCCACTTAGATTAAAATAGGAATGATTAGTCACAGTTACAGGCGTTTCTTTATCTGTTTTTCCATAGTACGTCAGAACAATTTCATTCTCATCTGTTAGTAAATAGTCTACTGTAATATCAAAATTCCCCGGATATCCTTCTTCTCCATCTGGACTATGATATGTATAACGAATTCCGATAGCCCCTTCCTCTTCTATTATAGAGGAATCAAAAACTACTTCGCTCCATCCAACATTTCCGCCATGCAGGTGATTAGGAGGAGTATTTGCATTTAAACGATACTCTTTGCCATTAAGTGCAAATTGACCTTCCTTAATTCTTCCTGCTACTCTCCCAACAATCGCACCTAAATATGGACCTTGATTCTGTCTGTACTCCTCTAATGTTTCAAAGCCAAGCACCACATTTTCCTTATTCCCTTCCTTATCTGGAACGATTATTTTTGTGATAATGCAGCCATAATTCATACTAGAAAAACTCATTCCATTGTTATTAGTAAAGGTATATTCCGTTACTTCTGCTCCATTTAGTTCGCCCATTGATCTTTGACTATGATTCATCTTAACCACTCCTTATAATGTTTGTTCTATTACAAATTACTTAAACCACAAATTGAAATCGCCTTCATTTTACTTTTCAAAAAAACCCCAGAAACAGTTCATAGTAGTTTGTTTAACATATTAACTATTCTATTTCTATCTTACTTTATTTTATCATAATTGATAATATCTTTTTTTAATTTGACACATTAAATTTAAGAAAATAAAAATGCTGCCAACACTCCTTTCTGGTTGTTGACAGCTCCTGAATTTACTCTATCAAACTCTTACAGCAAAAGCTTCATAAGGCTTTAAAGGAATGTTCGAAAAGTCCACATTTTGTCGTGGGTAGTTACTAATAATAACATCCTCACACTCGCCAAACATTGGTAAATTTAGCATTCTTTCCTGCTCACTAAAGTTTGCCACCACTACCCAAGTTTCCCCTTCCAATCTCCGCGTATAGGCAAAAATCTCTTCTTCCGTATGTTCGATTAATTCAAAATCTCCCCATACTATGATTGGGTTATCTTTTCTTAATTGGATTAAAGATTGATAGCAATAAAAGACCGAATTAGGATCTTCTAAATTATTCTGTACGTTTATTTCCGGATAATTCGGATTGACATGTAGCCAAGGTGTCCCCGTTGTAAATCCTCCATTTTCCGAAACATCCCATTGGATAGGCGTTCTTGCATTATCTCTTCCTTTCGCATTAATGGAATAGAGAATCTCCTCTTTCGTATATCCTAGCGCCAATCGTTCATGATACATATTGATGCTTTCAATATCATTTACTTCGCTAATATCTGAAATTGGGCAATTGGTCATCCCAATTTCTTCTCCTTGATAAATATAAGGAGTTCCTTTCATTAAATGCAAAAGGATCGCGAACATTTTTGCACTTTGCACTCGATACTCCTTATCATTCCCCCAACGAGACACAATTCTCGGCATATCGTGGTTATTCCAAAATAAACTATTCCATCCTTCCTGTCCTAAAGAAGTTTGCCATTTAGCTAGAATTTCTTTCAATTTATTGATTTCTAATGGTTTTAGATCCCATTTTTGTTTTCCTTCTTGCTCATCTAAAGCACTATGTTCAAACTGAAAAATCATCGATAGCTCTTTTCTAGATGGATTGGAATATAATTTTGCGATTTGAGGTGTTGCTCCCCATGTTTCTCCTACAGTTAATACATCATAATTACCAAACGTTTTTTGGTTCATTTCTTTGAGATAATCATGAAGCTTTGGCCCATTTCCTGTGATGCCAAGGTCTGGTAGTTTTCCAACTAAGTCAATCACATCCATCCGGAAGCCGCCTATTCCTTTTTCCAGCCAGTAATTCATCATCTGCCAAACTTCTTCTCTTACTTTTTCATTTTCCCAGTTTAAATCTGGCTGTCTTTTACTAAATAAGTGCAAGAAATATTGACCGCTATCTTCATCAAATTCCCAAGCAGAACCACTAAAAGTAGATTTTAGCTCATTCGGCACTTCGCCATTTACTGGATCACGCCAAATATAGTAATCTCGGTATGGATTGTCTTTTCCTTTTTTTGCTTCAATAAACCATTTATGCTCATCTGATGTATGGTTTACAACTAAATCCATGACAATTTTTATCCCTTTTTCATTCGCAGTTGCAATTAATTCATCCATATCTGCCATTGTTCCAAATTCATCCATAATTTCTTCATAATCGCTAATGTCATAGCCATTATCATCATTCGGGGATTTATATACAGGGCTTAGCCAAATAACGTCGATTCCTAGCTTCTGTAAATAATCTAGACGATTGATGATTCCTTTTAAATCACCAATTCCATCCCCATTGCTGTCTTGAAAGCTTCTTGGATATATTTGATATACGACCGACGTTTGCCACCATTTCTTTTCCATTATAATTCCTACTTTCTATTAAAATATCATTCCGAACGTAAACGTTTACGTAAAGTTTAAAAAATTTTATTGAATCCTATTTTTTACAGATGCCCTCTCCACTATACGGAATGGCATCATTTCCGTTTTAACTACAGCCTTTTGCTGAATAGACTCTATTATTTTTAAACAGCCCTTCTCACCCATTAACTGAAATGGTTGCTCTATTGTAGTTAAGGGAGGTACGGCCATTTCTGCAACTCTCGTATTATCATAGCCTATGACAGAGAGCTCCTCTGGTATTTTTATCCCCAAGTCAAACGCTGCTGAAATTACACCAAGTGCTACCTCATCACTTACACAGAATACAGCTGTTATTCCTACCTTTTCTGAATGAAAAGCATGAAGAGCGTCTTTTCCTGAAAAAAAACTATAATCTCCTGCTTGTATATAGTTGGTAGAAAAGCCTAGTCCGTGGTCTCTTAAAGCCTTTTTATAACCTTCTATTCGCGGCATTCCAGCTACTCGATCTGTGAAATCCACTCCTGCCAAACCAATTTCTCGATGACCTTGATCAATAAGATACTTTGTAGCAGTATAGGATGCACCGTAATCATCTACTTTTATAAAAGGTATTCGTTTATTTTGAGTATCTGTTGACAATAACACATATGGAACACTTAATGATTCAATTGCTTGGATTTGTTCTTCATTAAGTGGGATGGAAACAATAATAAGTCCATCTACTTTTCTTTCTTCTACCATTTTTAAATTATCAATTAACCGATTACCTTTCTCTCCTGCATGAGAAAGAATAACGCTAAATCCATGATATTGCGCTACCTGCTCAATGCCATTAACTATGTCTGCATAAAAAATGGTCGAGACGTTTGGCATGATAATGCCAATGAGATTACTAGATTTTTTTACTAAGCTTCTCGCCATTTCATTTCTACGATAGCCTAGTTCTTCTGCAATTTTCAGGATTTTTTTCTTTGTCTCTTCATTATAGCCACCTGCTCCGTTTAAAACTCTTGAAACAGTTGCCGTGGACACATTAGCGACTTTTGCTATGTCTTTTATTGTTATCGTCATTGGTTTCACCCTTTACGTAAACGTTTACGTATCTTTACTTTACCATATAAATGTAACGCTTACAATAAATATAGTAAAAAAACGCATGCGTTGTTAATGAGGAATCAGCACCCATTAACAACGCATACAGTTTATTTTACTTCTATCTTTACATCTCCTTCAATGTAATTAGGATAAGCAAACAATTCTAGACTTAAAGGATTATTATATTCAGTGGTTTCAAAATACATTTTCCAGAATTTCTTATCTCCATCATTATAAAATTCAGTCGATGGTATATTAAGTTCTTTTCCTTTTGCATCTAATGCACCACTGAAGATAGAATAATTATTCTTTGAATTAGATACCATATAAAATTCTGCTTGTGCTTTAGACGTTTCTCCTAATTTAAGCTTACCGTCTTTCGGACTTTTTATTAATTTATTTGTTTCTGTATCTACAATAACCATCGCATCGTCCTTATCAATTGCCATTAATTTATTTACCCGCAAATAAAGCTCTTTCGGCTTTTCAAAATAATTAGATTGTAAATAATACATTTTCTCATGCTTACTCAAAGTCCTATTTACAGTACCATTTTCAATAGAAGTCCATACTTCTCCGTTTTCATTTTCCAACCTCATATCTTCAAACCCCAAAATTTCTTTTGTATTTGTAGGATCAAATGCTACCTTCACTCCAATTCTTAAAGGATACACAATAATTTCTTCTATTGTGATTTTTTGCTTCTCGACTTCCACAACTTGTTTTATTGGACAAGTAATATTCTTCTTTACATTTTTCTTTAGCTCAAAAGGAATCAGAAACTTTATTTCTTGGTTGTCCATTACGGTAACTAATTCAAAACTAAACTTTAATTCCTCAAAAGAAAAAGAGTTTACAAATTGGTACTCCACCATATCTTGAAATTCGTTTTGGATATCATCAGGAAAATAACCATTATAGCTACGTGAATGCTCAGGAAATTCTTCTTTATTAAGGAGATTAATATACTTTATCTCTCCACCAGTTAGTGGCTTTGTCGATTTCAACGTATAAAATACATTCATTCCTGATTCATCCATAATCACTCCATCTATCGTTAACGTCAAATCTCCTCTTGTCTCAGAAACATCTACCTTTTGATAATAATCATTTTCTATAATTGCGGAAAAGCCTTTATCCTTTTCAATAAAACTAATCATCCATTCCATTCCCGGGATTGATGAGAGAGCATTTGCGAAGGTTGGAGATATTCGAATGGATGTTACAAAGGAAATGATGATAATTGCAGTAATCGCAAACCCAACAAATCTTTTTTGTTTTTTCTTAACCAGACTTTTTTCTCGCTTAGCTTTCATAAATCCGCTTAAAATTGCGTCATCGCCTCGTTCTAATGGCAATTCGATTTTTTCAAATTCTTCTTTTAATTTTAGTAATTGTTCTTCCTCTTGTTCATACATGATCACTCTCTCCTTTCTCCTTAAAATATAGTCGAAGTGTTTTCAATACTTTATGTAATCGAGACTTTACGGTTCCTTCTGGTATTTTTTCCATTACGGCAATTTCTTTGATTTTCGTATTTTGAAAGTATTTTAAATAGATTAATTGCTGGTCTTCATTGGATAACATTCCAAGGGCTTCCTTCAGCTCGATCAATGATTGGTCTTGGTGAACGAATACATCATATAATTGGTTATCAGAAATAACTCTATTGTTTCTCTTTAATTGATCTTGACAGTAATTAATCATAATCCTTGTCAGCCATGTTTTTAAATATGCTGCCTCTTTAACAGTATGTATCTTTTTATAAGCTCGATATGTCACTTCCTGTAATGCTTCTATTGCCGCGTGTTCATCTTTTAAAAATGCTAAAGCTGTTCTTAACAATGATTCTTTATGTAATTGCATTACTTCCAAAAAGGCATCATCATTTCCTTTAATGGCTTTCTTACTAATCTCTAACTCTTCCAACTAATCACCCCCCTTTTTTTCTATACATTAGACTTTATACCTTGGAAAAAGTTCACGAATATATAAAATAAATTTCTTTTTATCTAAGAGCAAATTATACATGAAATTTCAAGCATAAAAAAAGCTCCTAAGACAAAGTCCTAGCAGCTTCCTATTTCACTCTAATACAAACCCTCTGTTTCTTCCTTCGTCACAATATATATATTTTTCGTCTGTGTATAGCCATCTAATATGCTCTTGTATGTTTCCCTGCCGATACCGGATTTTTTGTAGCCTCCAAATGGCGCTCCTGCTGGAAGCTGATTATACGTATTCACCCACATACGACCAGTTTCAACACTTCTGGCTACGCGAAGGGCTGTATTAATATCGCGTGAGAATACCGCTCCACCAAGTCCAAATTCTGATTGGTTAGCGAGCTCAATAACCTCTTCTTCTGTTTTAAACTTAATGACCGTTGCAACTGGACCAAAAATTTCTTCTTGAGCGATGCGCATATCATTATTTGCATCTGCTAAAATTGTCGGTGCCATAAATGCTCCATTTTCCAATCCATTATTTTCGAGTCTGCACCCACCTGTTACCACTCTCGCTCCCTCTTCTTCACCAATCTTTACATACTCTAGAATTTGTTCTAATTGACGCTCATTTATTTGCGCACCCATCACAACATCTTCTTCCCAAGGCAAGCCAACCTTTACATCCTCAAATGCAAGTTTCATTTTTGCAAGGAACTCATCATAAATTCCTTCTTGAATGAAAATTCGTGAACCAGCACAGCAAACTTGTCCTTGGTTAAAAAGAATACCTAATTGGACCCCTTCTAGTGCTCGTTCCATTGGTGCATCATTAAAGATGATATTCGCTGACTTTCCACCTAGCTCAAGTGTTGATGGAATAAGTCTTTTCGCTGCCGCAACCGCAACCTCTTGACCAATTTCCGTTGATCCAGTAAAGGCAATTTTTGCGAAGCCTTCATGATTTAACATATAATCTCCAGAGTGAGACCCACGACCCGTAATAACATTGACTACTCCATTTGGCAGTACTTGATCAAAGATTTTAGCTAGTTCTAATAAGCTTAAAGAAGTTGTAGACGACGGATGAATAACTACCGTATTACCGGCTGCAATAGCGGGGGCAATCTTCCATGCAGCCATTAATAACGGAAAATTCCAAGGAATAATCTGTCCAACTACACCAATAGGCTCTTTTATTGAGATTGATAAAGTATCTTCATCAAATGCTTGTGCTGTTCCTTCTTCTGAACGGATTACCCCTGCAAAATAGCGAAAATGATCAGAACTCAACGGAACATCGATATTTCTTGTTTCTCTCAGCGGTTTTCCGTTATCCAGTGTTTCTACTAATGCTAACTTTTCCATATTTTCGTCGATCAAATCAGCAATTTTCAATAATAAATTACTTCTTTCTATTAAACTCACTTTCTTCCATGTTTTTAATGCCTGCGCGGCAGCTGCTACCGCTGCATCAACATCTGCATATGTAGCATCTACAAAATCAGCCAGTTTTTCTCCATTACTTGGATTGAAACTACTAATCAATTTTCGTTCTGACCCCTTCACCCATTGGCCATTAATATACAGGCCATACTCCTTGTCCAATACTGTTGTTGCATCTAAAGCAGTTACCATTTTCAAAACCCCTTTTTAATATATTTAAAAATAAGGTAATAAAAGGAATTGAATGCTTTTGTTGAATAGATTTTACCCCTTATTTTTATCCTGGTTATTAAAACAGACAGTTAAGAATACGCTTGCAAAACCTATAAAAAAAAGACTACTAGTTTAAATCCAATGTGAACTTTTTAACAAACTAGCAGATAATTAAATTATAGATTCCATTAAAAGGAATGTCTATTAATAACCATGTACTTCTTTTTGTTACAAATCCCTGATGCTGGGTGAAGATTTCTATCTGTTTTTGCTCATCTCTTTTCAAAAACTTGCAGCATTAAAAATGACATGTGGCTCCCCACACGTCATGAGTTTTAAAGGTTTTTGAAACCTCACTTTCTATAACAGAGTCTATCGTAAATCCAGCTTTAATTAATTCATTTATATAGGTACTCATTTTTCTTTTTGGTATCTACAGGTGCTTCCTCCCCTTTAATTGTTAAACCTTCGTCCTGATAGGAACCATGAAGATAGATTTGACCATTTTGACTTTGCATATGTGCATATAACGGATGGTCCCAGCTAAAAATAAAATCTCCTCCTGGCTTTAAATAAGAATAAATGAGTTTAAATGTAGATGCTAAGTCCGTTGTCCATCCAATTGCATAGATAGAATAAACTGTGTCGAAGTATAATTTAGGAAGACCAATATCTTCCTCCATCGGGGCACAGTATAAATTGGAAGGTATGTTTTTTAGTGTTACCTTTGCCGTTTCAATTTGCGTTTCGGATAAGTCGACTCCCCATAACTCACTCGCCTCTTTTTCAGCCATATACAGTAAAGAATGTCCGCTGCCACAACCGATATCAAGGACTTTTTTATTTGTTATTTCTTCAAACAGTTTTAGTTCCTCTTCCGTTTGGCAAAAAGGGCCGTAACTAGGTAATGCGTCTATCCCCTTAAAATGATGAGCTACTTTACCCCAGCTTTTCTTATTTTGTTTTAAAATTTCAATCGTCATATTATCCTCCTTCGTCTTACTAACTGATTCTACATTATTCTTTCGGTTACCTGCTTGCTTTTTTATGACAAAAAACCCGCCAAAATGGACGAGTTTTTTGTCACTCTTATCTAATTTTCTTTGTTCTTATTAAACATTCTCTTGCTTTAATCCATCAATAATATTTTCTTTCTTAATTTTGCTGACTGAATATAGCATAGCTGAAGCGACAATGATAAATATTGCAATCACTACAAATAGAATACTCAACCATGGAAGCTCAAAGCCATATTCAAATGTATTGCTTATGGACCAGTATAGTGCAGCTATTACACCTATACTAATGGGAATACCATACATCAATGCTTTTATCCCATAAAAAATACTCTCAAAATAAATCATTTTATTAAAACCAGTTGGCGTCATTCCAACAGAACGCAGCATCGCAAATTCCCTTTTTCTTAAAGATATACTAGTAGAAATGGTATTAAAGATATTAGCAATACTGATAAGTGAAATAAGGGAAATAAAACCATACATAAAGACAGACATGATTATAATCATCTGTTCCGATTGCTTACGATTCTTTTCCACATTGTAAATATAGATAGAGCCTGTTTTTAAATCGTCTAATTCTTCTTCTGCTTTCTCCGGATTATCACTGTTTAAATAGAGATTGTAGTTCATATTAATATTTTTTTCATTTTCAAATAATTTCTCTGCCACTTCATTTGAAACAATCATTGTAATCGTTCTATAATTATTAGCATTAATCCCCATTAATGTTTCATTCGAAAATAAGCCAATTTGAATCTTATTAAAAATTTCTTCCTTTTCGCTTTCTTCTCTGTACATATAGAGATCGATATATTCCCCAGGTTTAGCATCCAGTACTTTTTCCTCAACAAATTTCTCTCCGTATGGATCAAAATAAGATGCTGTCTCTATCACAATCCCTTTTGGTACAGCAGGATCCGTATATTCATTGATATTAAAGCCTACTGTTTTAGCATAACGCTTAAAAGTGGAATCAGATAGAACAAGTAAATTTACAGTAAAGGAAAGTTTGCCGTCCTCTAAGAACGCATCGCCTTTCTCCACCGATTTCTTATTATTTTCACTTAAAACATCTTTATCTAAATAGGTACTTACATATGCGTTCTTAATTAAATTACTTTGTGTAATACTGGGTGCATTTGCTAGAATCTGCAGCTCTTCCTCTACAATGGTTGAATCAGCAGACACAGCAATATCATAATCGATATTTTCCTGTGACAGTCCTACCGACTTTTTCATATTATCTGTAAAATAAGAAACGACTAAGAAAAGCAAAATACTAATAACTAAAGAAAAAACGGTTGTTTGATATCTTCGCTTATTCCGTTTTAAGTTTTTCAAACCAATTTCCGCTTCTATGCCAAATAGCTTGCGCACAAGCTTAGAAGTTTTCACTTTTTTTCCTGATAATTTAATATCTTGTGTTTGTCGAATTGCATCTATTGCAGAAATCTTTGATGCTTTTCTAGCTGGCAAATAGGTTGATATAAAGATTGTTACAATTGAAATCATAATCGAAAATAGGATTGAATAAGGCGTTACAACTACATTTAATTCTTGAGTAGAGTTTAGGGCATCTTGCAAATACTTATTGATAAAAGAGAATGTAATTCCAATTCCCACAAGCCCAGCAATTATTCCTATTGGTATACTGATGCCACCTATTACTGCACCCTCAAAGAATACAGAATTTCTTTTTTGCTTCTTAGTCGCTCCTACACTCGAAAGCATACCTAAATGTCTTGCCCGTTCCGAAACACTAATAGCAAACGCATTATAAATCAGTGCCACAGAACCAATAACGATAACAAGGATGACAATACCTATTAAAGAATACATTGTAAGAAGCAAATTATCATTCGATGATACGCCATAATAACGCAATAACTCATTATTAAAATTTACTTTTGCAATGGCTAATTTCTTTGCCAATGATTCCGAGTCCTCATATATAGACTGCTTTACCTTTTTCATCACAACACTTGCATTAACGCTGCTGCTAGTTGTTAATTCGTTTTGGTCCAAATAGCTAACAACGGTATATCCTGGTGACCATGAAGGTTCCCAAGATGGAGTTTCCATGATTCCGACAATTTTGAATGTGTAGGTTTTTGCCTGCTGGATTTCCTCGACACTTTCCCCTTCTTCATTCCTTTGTAAAGGATCTGTTTGCGTTAATATGGAATCTTCTTCATTTAATTTAAAATGTCTTTCTCCAATACTAACTTTTAATTCATCACCGATGGCATATTCACTTTTCGCATTCTTCATCATTTCATCTGATATAATGATTTCATTAGAGGCTCTTGGATATGTGCCTTCTTTTAATGTAATGGGAAACTGCTTATGGCCGTGTTCATCATATTGTTTAAAAAATAAATATGGTTTATATTCGCTTTTAGAACCCTTCCAGTCTGCGTAGCCTAAATCATTGGATAAGATAACCTTTTCTATTTTACTATCCTCTTTTATCTCTTTGGCTTGCTCACTGTTAACGCCTATGAATTGGGCATGCCACTCTCCGTCTCTTGCAATACTATCTCTTTTTAATAAATCGATAAAAGAAACACCAAGTGTCGCAACAGCTGTCAGCATGCTAACAGAAATAATAACGCCAATGATGGTTACGAGTGTTCTTCGCTTATTCTCCTTTAAATTTCTTAATGTGAGTTTATTCATTATGTTCATGGACGAATCACCTCATTTTTGGCGATTTTTCCATCTTCAACAGATATAACACGATCCGCTTGTAGTGCAATCCGTTCATCATGGGTAATAACAATCAATGTTTGATTATAGGTTTTATTAAACATTTTTAATAGTTCCATAATCTCTTCACTATTTTTACTATCTAAATTTCCTGTAGGCTCGTCTGCAAGCATAATAGCTGGATTACTGATAAGTGCCCGTCCAATGGAAACACGCTGCTGCTGCCCCCCTGATAACTGGTTAGGAAGATGTTCCAATCTTTGTTGTAAGCCTAATATGGAAACAATTCTATTGAATTGCTCTTTATCTACTTGATGATTATCTAATAGAAGAGGAAGTGTAATATTTTCTTCTACTGAAAGAATTGGGATTAAGTTATAAAATTGATAGATAAGTCCAATTTGTCTTCTTCTAAAAATAGCTAATTGTGTTTCATTTAACTGATAGATATCTGTATTATCGACAAATACTTTTCCACTAGTTGGACGATCTACTCCCCCTAGCATATGAAGCAAAGTAGATTTTCCTGATCCCGATGGTCCAATAATGGCAACAAACTCACCCTTATTCACAGAAAAGGATACATTATCTAATGCTTTAACAGCTGTTTCCCCTTTACCATACACTTTAGACAGATTCTCTATTTTTAAAATTTCCATTTTATCGTCCTCCAATTACTTGATGCTCTTAGTGTACCTGTCTAAAGTGACTCTCCAGTGACTTTAAAGTGACAATTTCGTCACTTTGGGATAAATAGTTGGTAAGTTCTTCTGTGTTGTACTTTATGATTTCCTTGTTTCTGAGGGGAATTGGGTTTTCATTCTTTTGATGAACGCCACTTTTCCTTCCAACTTAGCGAATTTTGGTTTTCATCCCCTTATGAACGCCACTTTTCCTTCCAACTTAGCGAATTTCGGCTTTCATTCCCTTTATGAACGCCACTTTTCCTTCCAACTTAGCAGATTTTGGCTTTCATCCCCTTTATGAACACCACTTTTCCTTGTACCTTAGCGAATTTCGGCTTTCATTCCCTTTATGAACGCCACTTTTCCTTCGAGATTAGCGGATTCTAGCTTTCATTCCCTTTATGAACACCAATCTCTTGCAATCTCTTGCAATCCCCCTACTTTCCGCTCTCCTAAATTTCCCTACTCCCATTAAATCACCTGTTTATAAAACTTAATATGAAAAGTAGTCCCTTCCCCCACCTTACTTCTAACTTCAATATCACCATGCTGACTTTTGATAATACTATATGCCATCGCTAAGCCGATGCCGATGCTATCTTCACTTGCATTTTCGCCTTTGTAAAATCGTTTAAATATATAGGGTAAATCTTTTTTGGCAATGCCCTTCCCATTATCCTGAATAACGATTTCTGTGAATAAGACATTTTCAGAGAAATGAATATGTATTTCCCCGCCTTCGTTTGTATGCTCCACACAATTTTTCAACATATTAATAAGTGCTTCTGCTGTCCAATTAAAATCTCCTCTATACGTAACATCTTCGTCTCCGACAATCTCATAAGCTTGTTCCTTAATATCCATAGGAATTAATACTGGTTCTACAGCCTTATAAATGAGTTTTTTTACATTTACTTCCTCTTTTTTAAAAGGTATAGTACCAGCATCCATTTTCGATAACTTCAATAAAGACGAAACGAGCCACTCCATTCTTTCCAGCTGAATCGATATATTATTCGTAAATTCACGTCTTCTCTCTTCTTCAAGCTGTGGATTACGCAACAAATCAGTCATGACAACCATGGAAGTAAGTGGTGTTTTTAACTGATGAGAGATATCTGAAATTGCATCTGTTAACTTTAATTTTTCCTCACGTAATAGAGCACTGTGCTCAGATAACATTAAGGTAACCTTATAAATATTATTTTTTAAAATACTCAATTCGCCTTCCACATTATCTCGAATATCCAGGCTTTCATCTCCATTACTAATTCGCTTGCAAATAGCTCGATAGCTTATCTAATTCCTTATATCGAATTCTTGTAAACTGATAAAAACAAATCGAAATAGCAAGAATAACTACGAACAAATAAACTGCAGCAGAAATAGAATAGGCAATAACTGCATAAATAGTAGCCAAGATACTAATGAATGCTAAAACAAGGGAGAGTACCTTCACTTCCCGATTGCGAAACATGTTAGTCACCCACCTTATAGCCAAGCCCTCGAATTGTTTTTATGATTTTGGGCTTTTGGGGATTATCTTCTAATTTTTCACGTAGTCTTTTAATGTATACGGTTAAGGTATTATCATTAACAAAATCTCCTGCTACGTCCCATATTCGCTCCAATAATTGCGTTCTTGTTAAGACTTGTCCTAAATGATTCGCGAAAATCAGAAATAAACGATATTCAAGCGCGGTTACTACCACTTCCTCATCTCTTTTGTATATCTTCCCTTCTAAGGTATGAATACGAATATCCTCTATTTCGATAAATGGATTATTTTGTTGCTGCTTGTTATAGCGGCGCAAGACCGATTTAATTCTAGAAAGGAGCTCTCTTAAGCGGAATGGTTTCGTGATATAATCATCTGCTCCCATATCAAGTCCCATTACGACATTCACTTCATCATCTAAAGCCGTTAAAAAGATGACAGGCTTATCTGATTTCTTTTTCACATACTCACATAACTCATAGCCAGAACCATCTGGTAGAGACAGGTCAAATAAGCATAAATCAATCTCAATGAGCTGCTTTTCTAAAGCGCTTCTAGCAGTTTTTGCGTTAAAACATGTAATCGTTTCATACTTCTCACTTTGTAAACTGTATTCTAACCCTGAGGCAATGGTTTTGTCGTCTTCAACTAGTAGTATTTTCATTATCTACTCCTATTATTTTCTATTTTTCTGTATTATTCTAAACGATTGATGCACAGAGTGAAAGTGATTCTATTGATATAAGGTTGTGAATAATAGGTAATTACGCTTAGCATACAATGCAGATTGGTTGAGAATACTATAGCAAAACAAATAAAAGGAGTTTTATTATGGACACGCTCGATCCACTGAATATACGTTCAACAAAAACAGACCTCAGTGAAAAGCTTACCTCAGCAGAAATGGGGAAACTTTGGGCAACTTTTATGGGGAACAGCATGTCTAAATGTTTTCTACACTATTATCTACAACACGTGGAAGATAAGGATATTAAGAAATTATTAGAAAACGCATTAAGTTTAAGTACAGAATTCCTAACTACAATAGAAGAAATATTTAGAAAAGATGCTTTCCCACTCCCAAAGGGTTTTTCTCTAGAAGAAGATCTAAATGCCGGTGCGCCTCGAATATTTGAAGATGAATACTATGTTCATTATCTTAAATATGTTGCCAAAGCAGGTATGAGTATTTATAACGTCGCAGTTCCAATAGTATTTAGAAAAGATATAGAAGAATTTTACAGATATTCTATGGAATCAACTATGGATTTATTAGAGCAAATCAAAGAACTATTAATGATTAAAGGACTTATTAATAAACCACCTATTATTCCAATACCTAAAAAAGCAGACTTTGTTCAGAAAGATTTTTTAAATGGATATTTCGGGCATGTACGACCTTTACATGCATTGGATATTGCCCATCTTTACGACAATATTGAAAATGGTGTCACTAGTAAAGCATTAATCATTGCATTTAGCCAAGTGACCAAACAAGAAGAAATTCGCAAATTATTTGTACGAGGAAAAGATTTTACACATAAACAGATTGAGCACTATATGGAAAAATTACATCATGAGGATTTACCAGCACCATCGTTTCTTGACCATTTAGTAACAACCTCGACCATTTCTCCTTTTTCAGATAAGTTAATGTTATACCATAAAATGGATATGTTTTCCATGAGAATTAGATCATTTGGAAACTCTGTAGCTTTAAGTGGAAGACATGATTTAGGAATAATGTATGCACGAGGTTTCATGCAAATAGCTGGATTTGCAGAAGATGCAGCAAAAATTATGATTGAAAATGGTTGGATGGAGCATCCACCATTTGCAGCCGAACGTGGTAAGCTAGTAAAATGATCAAATGATCCCTTACACTTCAATCAGTATAAAAAGGTATCTATTTTAATTCAACCACCTTTTTATACTGATGTCACTAGCAAGGCTTTATTTTTTTATATTATCATTTGGTTCCCGCTGATTCCTGAAGTTCATTAACAGTAATGAAAGTATATCCTTCTTCCGTTAATGTTTTTAAAACACCTTCTATTGCCTTCAATTCTTCACCTGTTTGGTCATACATTGGATGCATCAGAATTATTGATCCCGGTTTCACAGATTCTTTCACATAGTTCACTTTATCCTCTGCTGCTTGATAATAAGTATCAGGCTCAATGTCCCAGAGAATCGTATCCATATCTGCTTGTTTTAAATAATAAGGAAGGCCAAAAAGCTTCTTCCCATTTGGCGGTCTAAAATCTATTTCGCCTGTATAACCTGCTTGTTCGATTAATTTATTTGTATCTTCGATTTCTTTCTCTATAAAGGATTGTGATTTAAAAATCATTCGTTCGTGAGAGTATGTATGATTTCCAAGTTGATGCCCGTTTTTTGCAATTTTCTCCGCTAATTCAGGATTCTTTTCTATTTCATTTCCAATCAGAAAAAACGTAGCCTTGGCATTATAGGTATCTAACAATGCTAAGATGTCATCCACATTTTTTGTTGGCCCATCATCAAATGTTAACGCCACTACCTTCTCCTTTGTCTCCACATGATTGGATAATCCTCCAAATAACTGGAAGGTTCGTGCGTTCATTAGTTTATAGGTACTAAATAAAAGAATAAATAGCAGCAGTATCCCTATTACGATAATCCATATTTTTTTCATCCTTAACAGCCTTTCTGCCCCACAAATTTTCACCTATTAAATTATATAAGTCTTTAATCAACTAGTCATCTATTAATAGAAAAAATGGAGAAGAATGACCAATCATTCTTCCCCATCTCCATCCGTATTTATAGGAAACAAAACGTTACTTATCGTCCTTTTCCTTCTTCTTGTCAATCGTTCCTTCTGTTAAACTACTATTTGCCTGCTCATGGGTTTCTTTCAATCCTTTTGACGCCTCATCCTTTTGTTTCTTCTCATTAGGCTGATGTGTTTTACCTGCAGGACTTGTTGTTGTTTCTTTACTCAATTATAAACGCCTCCATTCTGATGATATAAACTTATCTACTAGTTTTATACCACCTTTACTAGAACGAGAAACATCCTCCATTTAGGAACCAGTTGACCGATAGTGTCGCACACCAAATATCCAGACAAAAATACATGGAAGAATAAATAGTATTCCTGCTAGAGGAGCAAGCATATATAGCCAGTCGGCCTTTTCACCTTTACCAAGTATATATAATAAAGGCAAATAATTAACACTTCCAAAAGGGATGACAAAAGTAAAAAATCGTGTCACCCATTTTTGATAAATATTTAATGGATACTGAGCCATTTCTCTGCCGCCATCGGTAAAAATATTCGCAATCTCTAAACCTTGTATCGTCCAAAAGCTAAGAGTCGCTGCTAAAATAAATATTCCCGTGAAAATGAAGACTCCACTTATAATCATCAAAATTAACGTTATTCCTTTGATGAAGCTCCAATCGATTGCGAGATTACTTAAAGCCCATCCTAGCACAATCACGCTCTGTAATAGGCGGCCAACTCTAGTAAACTCGAATTTAGAACCTAGGACTTGCACAAAAGTTGTTCTTGGTCGCACAAGTAATCTGTCGAAATTACCGCTTGCAACTAGACTGGAGAAATTATCAAATCCCCTTGCAAAGCATTCACTTAACGCAAATGCCATGTGGATTATTGCAAAACAAAGGGCAACCTCATAAAAATCCCAGCCCTTTATTTGTCCAAATCGTTCAAATAAGAAGTATAATCCAGCAAAAGCAGAAAACGGTACAAGAAATTGCCCTAATGACAAAAGCCAAAATGACGTTCGATACTGCATTTGTGATTTAAATAATACGAGAAGGTATTGAAAATAAAGTTTCATCTAAATTTATCCTCCTTGCACAATGACTTTTTTCAACGCTTTTTGTAACGCCATTTTGCCGAAAAAAACGAGTACTACCAACCAAGCGAGCTGAATGATAATACCCTCCATTGCTTCTCCATTCGGAATATTTCCAGAATAGACACGAAATGGAAAATCAGCTGTTAATCGGAACGGAAGAAGATAAACAATTTGTTGGAGCCACTCTGGCATTAATGGAATGGGAACAACCATCCCAGCAAAAAACTCCCCTACTACTCCAAATACTAGAAGTGAACCCATTGGAGATAGAGTAATAAATACAGAAATATAAATAAACATAGAAATAGCTACTAAAACCAACAATCCCAATAAAAGGGAGAGACAGAATAATAAGAACGTTCTTACATCTGGAGGCAACATCAGCCGATAAGCTTTCGGCAACAAAAAAGCCAGCAATATTATCGGAAAACACCTTAATAACGCGCTAGCCAATCGCTGCGCAAGTAACTTACTAAACCAATATTCATATATCCCAATTGGACGACATAGCTCATATGCAATATTTCCAGTTGTTATTAAATCAAATAGTTCATTATCACGAAACCATAGCATAATGAATGCCAAAAAAGCTTGCTGTAGCCATAAATAAGTAACCAATTCTTCTAAAGAAATTGGTTGATTCGAACCTGTTTGGGAATAAAAAGCCTGAAAAATCATGATATAAATAAAGCCCCAGAAAAACTGTGTAGCCACTCCCGCCAATGCTGCTGCCCGATACTGCATCCCATTTAATAAACGTAATCTTAATACAGCCATATATGGTTTCATCGTTCTCATATCTCATACTCCTTATAGAGCTGTACAATAATATCTTCAATTGGCTGAGATGTTACCGAAATATCGACTAGGTCGAGGGAATGAGATAATTTCATGATTACTTCAGATACAGAAATTTGCGTAGTATCCACGCTTAGAATGGCTCTTTCCTCTGTCCAGGAAAGATTAATAGTTCCAGGAATTTGAATGGGACGATTACTTGATTTATAGTCAAGTGTTATAGTGCGATGGGAACCAAAGCGGCTTCTTAGCTCCTGCAAATTCCCATCATATAATAGGCTCCCTTTCCCTATAAGAATTACTCGATCGCAGAGAGCCTCAATATCGAACATATCATGTGTCGTAAGGATTACCGTTACATTCTTTTGCTTATTGATTTTTTTTATAAAGTTTCTTACAGCAATCTTGCTGACGGCATCGAGACCAATCGTAGGTTCATCTAAGAATAGAATTTGTGGATTATGTATAAGGGAAGCTGCAATTTCACAACGCATCCGCTGTCCTAAACTGAGCTGTCTAACTGGTGAATGTAGAATGTCCTTTAACTCAAGTGTTTCGATTAATAACGAAAGTGTTTCATTATACTCCTTGTCTGGTACATGATAAATATCCTTCAATAAGGCAAAAGAATCGATTACCGGTACGTCCCACCATAGCTGGGATCGTTGCCCAAAAACAACGCCGATATTTTTCACATATTCTACTCGATCCT
>NZ_DALZDK010000021.1:95813-96164 GCF_031978665.1 Niallia sp.
GAACTAAAATACCGCTCATCACTTTTATTGTCGTTGATTTCCCTGCTCCATTTGGACCGATATAACCAACAATTTCTCCAGGCTTTATCGTAAAACTCACATCATTTAATGCATGAACCATCGTATGTTCTCGGTGTATGAGCGCTTTCAAACCTGCTGCCAAACCTGCTGTCCTTTTAGCAACCTTAAAGGACTTATTAATTCCCTCGACTTTAATCAATGCTTTTCCCTCCTTTTTCCAAAGAAGATTATAATAGCATTCTATTTAAGAGCCTGTCAATTAGTTTTTTGACTTTTTGAAATCTTTCTCCTATTCCAAGTCAAAAATGATAAAAAAGCCTGAAATGATAT
>NZ_DALZDK010000022.1:0-38394 GCF_031978665.1 Niallia sp.
TCTTATGGTATCATAGGCTTTTTATAAAATGTCCTTTACAAAGGGTACACTTTAGCTTTTTAGAGGGCTATTTGCCACTTGTATAGTATAAGCAAGCAAGATAAGTAGTGATATAGCTATGATAATTCTTTAAGTCAAAACCAGTTTTTTCTGTAAACTTATCAAGTCGGTACTGTAATGTATTGCGGTGAATAAATAATTGTTTAGCCGTATTGGTTGCATGTCCATTGTTTTCAATAAATGTTTTAATTGTAAGCAGAAGCTCTTTATCTTCCTCAAACAGAGAAAACCATTCTTTAAATAATTCTAGTTCGTCTTCTCTTAGACGGCTGATTAAGAGGTTAGGAAGAATCGTTTCTAAACTAAGCACATTTGATTTCGGCATAAATGCTAAGCCTCTTGAGAATAAGTTTCTTTCTTGTCCGAAAATGGTTGGGATAGGACTGCTTAGCTTCATTTCTTTTCCAATATAAAAACAGATAGAAAAAAAGAAATCGGATTGTAATGCTTGCGCAAGGGCAATAAAATCTTCGTCTTCTAGATAGTGAGCGTTTTGCTCAATTACTACGCCTTCATTGAAGCCATTCCATATAATAAGACTATTTGCATGAATAAAACCCTCAAAAGCAGACTCAATTAATTTTTTCTCAAGGGAAGTTGTATCTCCTTTAATTTGAAACTGTATGAAACGCAATGCTTCAATGTTTTTGAAAGAAGGCTGATCACCGTTGAAATAAAGATATTGATTCCAAGCATAGTCTTCTTTTGTTAATGTTTCATCAGGCTGAAAAAAATCATAGCATGCTTTTAATAATTCAAGCTGTGATTCATCCAATTCTTGTTTTGGAATACCAATCCAATCATCCTGAAAATCAATCTTGAACCAATAATAGGCAGAAAGCTGTGCTGGGGTTGGAGGCATTGATTGCTCCAAGCTATGTTTATAATAGGCTAATAATTTATGCTTCAATTGATGGGTCCCTCCGAAATAGTAAAAACATTTTCATAATTTTATTTTATAACTTTTTATAGAAGGGGGGCAAGTAAGTTTGGCTGATAAACGAAAGGATTGGCTGATATCGTAAGAGTTTTGGCTGATAAACGAAAGGATTGGCTGATATCGTAAGAGTGATGACTGATAAAACTAAAAATAAACCCCATTAAATAGTCATATAGCTAAATAATGGGGTATACACATCTATTCTTCTAAATGAGGAGGTTCTTCTTCGGGTAGCTCTCTTGCTTCCTCGATATTGGTATAATCTTCTCTATTAATAACAGTACCGCCAGCTAATCCTTCATTAATCATACGGTCGATATCTAAATAGGCTTCGTCTCTGCCGTTATATTCAAGATCTTTTTTTGCTTTTTTCATGATAATCCCTCCTATAATATAGGATGGGTTATCTAATCCGTTTTATTCTTGAAGGGAAAATTCGTCATTTTATAAAAGAGCTTTATTAGTTGCTGGCATCTTTTCTCCTCAATCTCGTCCTCATCAAATAACATCGGTTTAGCATTAATCTCAAAAAGATAATAATTGCCTTTTTTGTCTACACATGCATCAATCGAAAACTCACCAATGAAACCATATTTTTTGGTTAACACTCCTCCACAATGGTTGACTAGTTTTTCGAAAAAAAGATCATGCTCCTTCTGTTGCACGTCTTGATAGGCAAGCATTTTTCCACCTGATGGAATATGAGTCGTTACATCTTGTTGATTAGATTGTCTTACTCCAACTCCTGTTAGGACATGGCGATTTTCTTCAAAAGTAACTAGCAGGCGAAAATCATAGCGGCTTCCATTATATAATGCTCCATCAATTTCTTCTTGGATTAGATAGTTCTTATCGAGCCATTCTTGATGATATTGATTCCATAGTTCATCCAGAGTAGAGAAAAAAGCGGTATCCTCTGTCGTGCTTATGCTTATGGAATGCTCATTTTCTCGCCTTATGCGGTAAATATTTTTCCCCTTGAAGCCCTCGGCTGGTTTTAAGTAGATGTTTTTATAGGCAAGGAAAAATGCAACGAAATTCTCTTTTTCCTCTAAGAGTGATGTTTTTGGTAAATGCTCGCTTAACATAGGATACTCACTGAAGAGCTCATAAAGATCCCATTTATTAATAAAGGAAGAATTAAAGAACGGAATTCCTTTTTCTTTTAGGAAAGATACTGCAGTTTGGAAGACATCTTGCTTTTCTGTCTTTCGAAATGGCACCCGATTATAAACAATGTTTGGCAATGGTGTAATAGCTTTTATCCATTTGTTTCGAGTAGAGCAAAAAATATACCCGGTTAGTTGGTCTTTTTGTAAATTATCTGGAGGAAAGATAATGATAATCCCTCCTATATATTGCTGTAATTGTTTCTGAAGCCGCTTAAAGAGCTCACCATTCCCTATTATTTTATTATGCTTGTTTCTTGCAATCATAATGCCAATTAATGGACCAATCTTATTTTCGTGTTGGACAATAGGAAAAGCGATATGATCGGAATGGGGCTTATCGGTGGATAAGCGTTTTTTAGATGACCCAAAAAAGTAATTGTCTGTTGAAGCGGTATACCAGCATTCTTTTTCGGAATCATAATAAATATTCATTGATAGATATCCTCAAGACTATGAATGTTTTGTTCCATCAGATAGACTGCGTATTCTAGTGATTTTCGTCGGGTTTCTAGATCGAATTTTCTTAGTGATGGATGTTTAAAGATGCTTCTTCCAGGCTTAGCGTTTGCTTCAAATAGCCATACACGACCTTTCCGATCCAATCCTAAGTCAAAGCCGATTTCACCGATAAATCCTTCCATTTGCTTTTCCAGTGCTTTACTTATTTGTAAGGATGCTTTGGTAAGTTTATTTATCATTTCTTCACTAGTAAGATCGGTATCCTCCAATTCTTCGATTGTTTTAACCGTGCCACCATTGTTAAGATGTGTGGTCACACTTCCTGCTCCAGCAATTTTTGCGGCAATAGCAGTCATTTCCCAATGGCCATCTTTATTTTTATTTGTATGGACTCTAAAATCTACTGATTTTTTTTCCGATCGTATTAAGTGAATGCCTTGTTGAACAATATAATGAGATAAGTTCTGGTTTTCGAATAAATGGTTAATTAGTGCTTCTAGATGATCGAATTTCATCAACCGATTGCCTTGGTCTATATCTTTGAAGCGGGTATAATAATAGCCATCCTTTTTATCATATAATAGCTGGTAGATCCCCTTTCCAAGACTCCCGTTTTTGGGTTTAATATACACATTGCCAAAGTTTGAGAGCATTCTTTCGATGACAGAAAAATTAGTGAGGGCATGGGTTTCCGGTAAATAATCAGAAATGCCATCATCCTGCAGAAGCCGTTCATAAATATCCAATTTATTAAAGAAGCCTGGATTATACCAAGGAATGGAATATTCCTTTTGTAATCGTTTTTTCACTGCTTGAATTTTGTTTAGATTTTCAATTCTGCGATTTGGTATACGGTCATAAACAACGTTCGGAAAAGGGACTTTGACCGATTTCCAGCCATCCTCATAAAATAGTCCATTAATTGTTCCTGTTTCCCAATTAATATGCTGTTCTCCAAACAGGAAGGCGATGACACCAACTGTTTTTTGCACAGAAAGAAGCTTGGAAAATAGGATGGATCGATCTCCTATTGGGCGCACTTTAATCGTTGAAAAACCAGATGTGAAAATTCCTACTAGTGGGCCTGCATATAAGGTTTCTTCCTCTATAAACAAATGTACAGTAGAAGTGGATGATGGGAAAAGCAAGTCTTTAAAAAGGTCAGAACTTATACCCACGGTATTTCTTGGTTTAGGATGCTTTTTAATGGTTGCGTCTTTGCTGAGTGCTCCAAAAGCAAGCCTTTTTAATGGTGGGTTTGCTTCAAAGTCAGTTGGTAAGTATACTGTATTTTCACTATCGGTGATTATTTCGATGGGATATAGCTTTTTCATCTAGATTCCTCCTTTTATCGTCAGCTAGCTTAGCAGCATAAAGGATAGGAGCTTTATAGAGTTTTTCACATAGATGAGGATACGCTGTCATGATTACTTTTCTACCTGGCTTTGAATTAACGTCAAGAATCCATAAGGATCCATTCTGGGTGATGCCGATATCTACGCCGATTTCAAATAAAGCAGAGAAGGAATCTTCTAAGATAGATGGTAGGAGAGAGAATATCTCCTCCATTTCCTGTTTAAGAAAGGCTTTCCATTTAACAGGCACGGAGGGAAACCAATCATCAAAGGCAACGATTGATGCACCAGCACTTAAATTAGAAATAATCCTTCCTTTTTCTCCCACGCGTACTCCTTTTTCAATAACCTCCCATTTTTCTTTCGTGTTTTTTTGTAGAAAAGCACGAATATCAAATGGTTGTTCCTCTTTGTTGGAAAGAGGAAGATAGGCCTGCATTAAATAGGCATTTCGTTTTAAAAGCTGATTAAGCCATTTATTAAAAGTCAACCGATCAGAAAACAGCTTTTCTACTGTTTTTTCTTTTTTATCGGTTCTAACCAATATTCCTTCTTTTTGTTTCATGATAAAATAGAGCCCAATTCCTTGGGAACCGTTTATCGGCTTTATAATAACGGGATTTAAGTTCTGAAAATTCACTTGATTTGCTGATTGTAGGAGGAATGTTTCTGGGATATATGCAGCAAGCTTTGATTCGCGCAAAACTTGATAGAGCTGCCATTTATTTGGCAATCCATTGCCGATGAAGGTAATATTGGGTTGTTTTTTAAGCCATTGAATAATATTTTTGCATTGGATAGAATGAGAATCATCATGATAAAAACAACGATCATATAACATAGAAGGAACTGGGAATTCTGATTCTATCCAAGTGTCTGAATCTGGCATATATTCTTTCCCTTTTACTGTATGTGTAAAGGGATGGTAGGTGGATGGAACAAAGTGATAGATGGTAAAACCATAATTGTGTCCGTATTTTGCCATTTGGTGAATGTAATTGTTTTCATGATCTAAGGATAATGACATAATCCCAAAATTATTCATCTTCTGTTAGCTCCTTTAAACAAGGGGAAAAGGAAAGTGCAATAAAATATTCAAGCAAAGCTTTCGTTGATGGCCTTGTTTTTTCAATAAGTTCCTCTAATTTCTTAGAAGGTTTAGAATTTACTTCTATAATCCATAGATGTCCTTGTTTATCCATTCCAATATCGATTCCTAATTCGCCTAAGTATCCATCTGTATTTTCGCTGAGGATATTTGCTATCTCTAAAGCTAATGCTTTTAACTCTTCTAATTTCTGTGATGCTTGTTCTGCGTTTAGCAAGTCATTTAAAAGAACTTTTGCAGGCTTCATCTCTGCACCTTGGGCAAGATTTGCGACGATTGCATTTTTTTGAGCGATCCTTGCTACAGTGGAGGTAATGGTCCAGTTTCCAAGATAGTTTTTATGGCAAAGTATACGAAAGTCAAGAGAGCGACCATGCCATTTTTGAAAATCAATACCTTGCTGACAGATATAGCTTCTTCTCTTGGTATATCCTTCTAGCCATCTCCATAGTTTTTTTTCGTCTGTAAATAACTGACTTTTTCCTTTCTTTTTTCCAGAAGAAATGGTTGCGATAAAGTGATGGTCTAAGGTTTCAATATGAATGATATTTCTTCCTTGGCTTCCGTGAACTGGTTTTATATATAGAAGCGGAAAGTTTTTTAGCATCGAGATAAATCCTTGATAAGTCACTTGCTGTGTGAATGGTAAATGAACATTCATACTCGAATTTTTGGTTAGCAGTTGATGCGTTTCATCTTTTGAGAAAAACCTGCTGTTGAAAATAGGGACCTCTTTTTCTTTAAGCCTGTTTTTAAGGTTTACAAAAGTGGAACTTGCTTCTGCTTTTCGAGAATGAAGACGATTATAAATAACATTCGGATAGGGAAAGAGATGTTTAGTCCAAGTATTATTTTCAAAAAAATAGCCATGGATGGTATCTTCTTGAAAACTTTGGAGCCCAAAAAGATAAAAGAATCCCCCTATTTGAGTTAATTCTTCCGCTAATTCCTTGCATAAATGTTGAATAGCTGGAAAGGTTATCTCTTCCTTATTATCGTTGATCTCTGTTAATATACCGATAACTGGCCCTAAATGGAGAATTTGATTGTTATTAAAATAGGGAATAAGAAAGGTCTCTATTTCCTTAGGGAGCAGCAAAGTCTTTTCTAATTCAGGACTAAAAACAATATCTTGCTTTTCGAGAGAATGTATTTCAACAGCAACTTGAACATTCATTTTAGCTAGACATACATACACAGGATCATTCAAATCTATATTTAAAAATATAAGCAAAGAGGGACTGATAGCAATAGACAATCCTTCTAAATTCTCTTGGAAATTGTCTTTTTTAAATAATTGTAAAAATTTAAGTGTCATCCAGATTCCCCATTTGTGTTTCAAGTTAGGAAGAGGCAATACTGATATTCGCCTATTTTGGTGCTGATATATCGTATGAAAGAACAGTAAAGTTGTGATAACTTTGAAAAAAGTTTTCCCCTATTGATGGGCATCAGCCTCTAGCTGATGAAGTTCAGTAGAATTGATGTGTTATACCTCTATTTCTGAAATAGAGGTATTTCTGGTATTATGAAGCATAGTTTGTTATAGTGGAGACAATTGTTAAATAAAGGAGTTGTTTTTAATGGCAGTAAATGTACATGATCCTGCAAATGAATTAGAGAAAGCGATTCGTCAAAGTGATGAATATACAGAATTGAAGAAAATGTATGATACGGTAAATGGAGATCCTACCGCGAAAGCGATGTTTGATAATTTCCGTAATATTCAATTACAGCTTCAGCAAAAGCAAATGTCTGGTCAAGAAATTACACAAGAAGAAGTAGAACAAGCACAAAAAACTGTGGCACTTGTTCAACAACATGAAGGTATTTCAAAGTTAATGAACGCAGAACAACGCATGAGCGTACTTATTGGTGAATTAAATCAAATTATCATGAAGCCACTAGAAGAACTATATGGACCAGCTCAACAACAGTAAAAGAAAAGAAACTCTGCTATTTAAAAAATAGTGGAGTTTTTTTGAGTTTTGAGGGTAGACAGTTTACTTATTCTTATAAATATAGGAGGATGGCATTTTGCCATCCTCCTGAAGCCATATCTATTTAATTAAAATAATTTGTTTCAATTAAAATTTGCTTCCACCAAGTTGTTGTTCAGCCATTTGAACTAATCTTTTAGTGATTTCGCCACCAACGGATCCGTTAGCACGTGCAGTAGTTTCAGCTCCAAGGTTTACTCCAAACTCTGATGCAATTTCATATTTCATTTGATCCAATGCTTGAGATACTCCTGGAACTAATAATTGATTTGATGAATTGTTATTTGCCATGATGAATGTTTCCTCCTTGAGTGATTTAATTTGTGTTACGTTTATTATTTTAAAAAAAATGACGCATTTTATGCAAAAAAGTAAAAAGCAATTTTTTCCATAGGGAATTTATTTTGCTGTGAAAGATTTACTCAGCGCTTATAAATCCATAAAAGAAATCAATTTTTGGAAAAGTTGTAGTAGCTATGAAAATTAATTTAAAATCGAGAGTGGAATGGAGTGGAAGAAAGTTGACTCCTGCGGGAAAGAGAGGACGCTTTAGACCCCACAGGCGAAGCCGAGGCTTAGCTTCCTCCCCGCGGAAAGCAACTTTCTGGAGTGCAATGGAACGTATCTGTTTTTACGGTAACTGCATAAAAACAACATTAACCTTTTCGAAATTACCACAATAAATCACTGCATCTTCTGTTAATCTTCCCTCAAAAGTTCTAATATGCTTGTTTCTCACATAAATGATATATAAAGACAATACATCTACATCGAAGAAATGGGGGATTTTATGATTTATCGCTTATTAGCTTTAAATATCGATGGTACTCTCCTTCAATCAAATGGGCGCTTAACAAAATCAACGAAAGAAGCGGTTGAATATGTACAACAAAAGGGAATTTATGTGACCCTTGTAACAGCAAGGAGTTTACCATCTGCTAAAAAGGTAGCAAGAGCATTAAAATTGGATAGTCATATCGTTGCACATGAAGGAGCCTTGGTTTCCAATAATGAGGATGAAACTCTATTTGTTAAACGAATTGCAGAGGAGCTTACTTCAGATATTGTCCGATTTTTAGAAGGTTTCATTTGCCAAATTCGTTTAGTACATGAAAAATTCTCACTGGCTAATAAATCAAAGCTACATCATAATATGCTTGCAAAAACAGTCTTGTCTTCTGGAGATCCTGTGTTTTATTCCCACCAATTTGTCGATGTGTTAAGTGATGTTTTATTAGAAGAACCTGTTAGTCCGCCTAAAATGGAAGTGTATTTTGAAGAAAAAAAAGACTGTCAGGATGCAAAAGAAGTGCTCGAAAAGATGTTTGACGATATCCATGTAGTTCAACATAATGAATTAAGATTGGATATTCTACCAGCCGGGGTGTCAAAGCTTAACGGATTGCTTTATTTGGGAGAATCACTTGGAATAAAGAGTAGTGAAATGGTTGCCATAGGTGATGGCATGGATGATTTAGAAATAATTGAAGCAGTTGGTCTTGGTGTAGCAATGGGGAATGCCCCAAATCAGTTGAAAATCGCTGCAGACTGGGTAACTAGGTCTAACAATCAAGACGGAGTAGCTTATATGGTAAAAGAACATTTCCGCAAACAGCAACCAATTGAATTTTTACGGAAGATGAATATTATTAAATAGCTATTATTTATACTTTTACAGTGGAGAAGTCATCAGTGGACTTCTCCTTTTTATTTTCATTTATAAATAAAAGAATAAAGTTTTTTGACCTTTCTAGTTACTTTTTGTAGACTAAAGTATAATTGGAAAAGGAAGCATTATTTTAGAATAAAGGTGAGTTGAAAAATTATTATGAAAGTAATATATATACAAGGGTTAACGGATGAACGTTATATAAGACCATTAGAGCATATAGGTAATTTGTTTTTTGAAGATACAAAGATTCTATTTAGCGAAGACGAGGAAAAGGCAGATTTACATGTCCGTTTCGAAACAGGCATAGCTGGAGAAGAATTTATTGTAAAAGGGACGCTTGCGGAGTTAGATGTAGCAACCTCATTTGATAGTATCGCTCATCTCGGTAACTTGACAGAAAAAGAGGTATTTAAGCAACAGAAAACAGCCATTTCTAAAAGTTATTTACTGATGCTGCAGGAATATACGGGAATGGTACAAAAATGGGGAATACTAACAGGTATACGTCCGACTAAGCTTCTTCATCGTCATATGCAAAATCAAACACCAACGGAAGAAGCACATCAAGCTCTGCATGCAGAATATTTGATGTCAGATGAAAAAATTAATTTAATGCAGAAAATTATCGATCGGCAATTAGCAGTGATTCCAGATTTATATGATTTAAAAAAGGAAGTAAGCATCTATATTGGAATCCCATTTTGTCCGACTAAATGTGCGTATTGTACATTTCCTGCTTACGCAATTAATGGCCGTCAAGGCTCTGTTTCCTCCTTTTTAGGCGGGCTTCATTATGAAATAGAGAAGATTGGCGAATGGCTGAAGGAGAAAAACATTAATATAACAACTGTATACTATGGCGGTGGTACACCAACTAGTATTACTGCAGAAGAAATGGACATGCTTTATGAGCGTGTGTATACTTCTTTTCCAAATGTAGAAAACATTCGCGAAGTAACGGTCGAAGCAGGAAGACCTGATACCATTACGCCAGAAAAACTGGAAGTTCTAAAGAAATGGAATATTGACCGAATTAGTATTAATCCACAATCGTATACGCAACAAACATTGAAAGCTATTGGTAGACATCATACGGTGGAAGAAACGATTGAAAAGTACCATCTAGCTCGTCAACATGGGATGAATAATATTAATATGGATTTAATCATCGGGCTTCCTGGTGAGGGTGTGGAGGAGTTTAAATATTCTCTTGATAAAACAGAAGAATTAATGCCAGAGTCTTTAACTGTTCATACGCTTTCCTTTAAACGCGCGTCCGAAATGACTCGTAATAAATCAAGATATAAGGTTGCAGATAGAGATGAGATTCAGGAAATGATGAAGATGGCAGAGGATTGGACAGAATATCACGACTACGTTCCATACTATCTGTATCGTCAGAAAAATATCCTTGGCAATTTAGAGAATGTAGGCTATTCGAAGAAAAATCAAGAAAGCATCTACAATATTATGATGATGGAAGAATTGCAGACAGTCATTGGTCTTGGTTGTGGTGCATCTAGTAAATTTATTCACCCGGTAACAGGGAAGATTACACAATTCTCAAATCCAAAGCATCCTAAAACGTATAATGAAAGCTTTGAGGAATATACGGATAAAAAAATCGTCTTGTTAGACGAACATTTTTCGTTAGAGGCCACAAAATAAAAATGTTGATTGTATCGGAGGGCGCTTGACTCCGGCAGAAATCAAGGAATGATATTGAAAACACAATCTAATGAAGACTACAAATTGAAAAATCTACTAGCATCAATACGCGGTCTGGTAGATTTTTTTATGCTCTCGAGTCATTAATTTGTATGGAAAAGAAATAGTTGTGCAAAACTAATAAATGCTTTTCACTAAATCGACAAAAACTTTATCGACAAAAACAGTTGCTTTTTGTATTAAAAACGAATAACATAGTAAATGTTGTTTTTAAATGTTCGTTTTTTGGAGGGTTTTTTCATGTTTAACTTAAAGCAAAATAATACTACCGTGAAAACGGAGTTAATGGCTGGATTTACTACTTTTTTAACAATGGTTTATATAGTAGTTGTCAATCCGGATATTTTATCAAAGGCGGGAATTCCGTTTGATCAAGTATTTCTTGCGACAATCATCGCAGCAGTTGTAGGAACATTATGGATGGCTCTTTTTGCAAATTATCCAATTGCAATTGCACCAGGAATGGGCTTAAACGCCTTTTCTGTGGTTGGAAATAATAACGTAGATTATACAGTTGCTCTATCAGCAGTATTTGTTGCAGGTATTATCTTTGTGATACTATCATTAACGCCTTTTAGAGAAAAATTGATTCTTGCGATTCCTGAAAATCTAAAGCATGGTATTACAGCGGGAATTGGCTTGTTTATCGCTTTTATTGGATTAAGACAAACAGGAATTATTGTGGATAATCCAGAAAATCTTGTAGGATTAGGTGATCTTAAGTCTCCTACCGTTATCCTAGCACTTGTCGGTTTAGCCATCACAATCATTCTGTTTAGCTTGAATGTAAAAGGAGCTTTATTCATAGGGATGATTGCAACAAGCATTATCGCTTATTTCACTGGATTCTTATCTTTTGACAATGGCATCATGGCAACACCACATTTGCCAGAAGGGCTTATTATCAGTAATCCATTTACTGCGTTTGGCGATGTCATTCAACATGGGCTATATGCCGTCGTTTTTTCTTTCTTATTGGTAACGATTTTTGATACGACGGGAACAATGGTTGGTGTAGCAGAGCAAGCAGGTCTAATGAAAAACAATAAATTGCCTAAAGCAAGACAGGCACTACTTGCTGATTCACTTGGAACATCTGTAGGGGCGCTGTTTGGGACAAGCCCAACAACTGCATTTATCGAATCTACTTCAGGTGTCGCAGCAGGAGGACGTACTGGGTTAACTGGTGTAACTGTTTCTGTATTATTTATTCTATCTGCCTTTTTTGCTCCGTTAGTTAGTAGTATTTCTGGTTTATCTGCTATTACAGCTCCTGCATTGATTATCGTAGGGAGCCTGATGATGGGGGCAATAAGTGATGTGAAATGGTCGGAGTTTGATGAAGCTTTTCCAGCGTTTCTAGTTATTCTAAGCATGCCACTAACATCAAGTATTGCAACAGGAATAGCACTTGGCTTTATCTCTTATCCATTGTTAAAACTAGTAAAAGGGAAAGGCAAAACAGTTCATCCATTAGTATATGTGTTTGCTGTTTTATTCCTTTACCAATTAGTTTTCTTACCACATTAATAGGAATAGAAGCTGCTGATTTTACTCGATGGAGAAGATCGGCAGCTTTTTTACTTTAGGAATTTAAGTGTTAGCACAAATCTGTTCCATTGTACTCCAGACAGTTACTTGCTTCAATTTCTATAGCTGCTTCATTTCACCCTCGTTGATAAAAATGAATAATCCCTAACCCAGAGGATGAAAATAAACTATTGTTGAATCTACTAAAAATACTTGTGTTTTCCATTTAAAGTGAAACCTTTTACAAGTTTAATCGTATAAAGGAGTGAGGAGGGGATTTTGTGTCTTTAGAGTTAAGGAATGTGACAAAAAAGTTTGGATCGTTCACTGCAGTAGATGATTTATCCATTTCTATTCCTGAAAATGAAATGTTCGGCTTTTTAGGAGGAAACGGCGCAGGCAAGACGACGACCTTTCGCATGATTCTAGGAATTTTGGAAAGTACAAATGGACAAATAACATGGGATGATAAACCGATTAATTATTCTACAAGTCCGTATATTGGATACTTGCCAGAAGAAAGAGGGTTATACCCTAAATTAAAAGTAAGAGATCAACTTGTTTATTTAGCTAGGCTACGAGGAATGGAAAAGAAGGCTGCTTTAAGTGAGTTGGAATATTGGCTTGAGCGTTTTAAAGTTCCTGAATATATAGATAAAAAAGTCGAGGAGCTTTCCAAAGGAAATCAGCAAAAAATCCAATTTATCAGTGCTGTTTTACATAAGCCACAGCTGTTAATTCTTGATGAGCCGTTCAGCGGGTTAGACCCAGTAAATGTGGAGCAATTAAAAAGTGCTGTCGTTGATTTAAAAAATAATGGAACGAGCATTGTTTTCTCCAGTCACCGCATGGAGCATGTGGAGGAACTATGTCAGCATTTATGCATCATGCATAAAGGAAAGCCCGTTGTTCATGGCTCACTTAAAGAAATTAAAAGAAGCTTTGGAAAGA
The DNA here is from genome assembly GCF_031978665.1 of Niallia sp. Taxonomy (NCBI): domain Bacteria; kingdom Bacillati; phylum Bacillota; class Bacilli; order Caryophanales; family Bacillaceae; genus Niallia; species Niallia sp. Next base: position 12,976 of record NZ_DALZDK010000022.1, read on the forward strand.
AAAATGTAACCATCCATGCTGATTTTGACCTGACGCATTTAATCCGTTATCCAGGCGTCTTAAAGTTAAAGGAAAAAGCAGAGGGCGTTTCTCTTCAGATTGAGGGAGAGGAAATTGCAGAGAGAATTTTAAAGGATATTGTTGGAAAAGGCTTTATCCGCAAATTTGCCTTAGAAGAGCCTTCTTTAAACGATATTTTTATCGAAAAGGTAGGTGCTTCGCTTGAATAGTTTTTGGATTATCCTATTTCACACATTTCTAAGCAAGTTTAAAACAAAATCTTTTCTCATTACAACAGCTATCACCGTAGTATTTGTTATTGCACTTACAAATCTTACTACCATTATTGAGACCTTTTCTGGAGAAGACGAAAAAACAGAAGTGGCAGTAATCGACCAGAGTGCCTCATTATTACCTGTCATTCGAGAGGCTGCAGAGACATTGAATGAGGACGTCAAACTTGTTCCTTATGAAGATGGGGAAGAATCAGCTAAAAAAGAAGTCGAAGAAGGCAGCTATAGTGGATTGCTGATCGTAGATGTTGATTCTAGTAATTTGCCAATAGCTACCTATTATACGATGGATATTGCTGAATCATCTATTTCCGATAATTTATTAAATAGTATTCAACTAGTTAAAAGTCAACTAGCAGCTAATCAACTCAATTTAACAAATGAGCAGCTCGCAAAATTGAATGAGCCAGTTTCCTTTGAGAAAATTGCCCTTGAGAAAGATGCGAAGACAGAAGAAGAATTAAACCAGGCTAGAGGGTTAGTTTATGTTCTCTTATTTTTAATTTATTTTGCGGTTATTCTATATGCCAATATGATAGCAACAGAAGTAGCGACTGAAAAATCCTCACGAGTAATGGAAATCTTGATTTCCAGTGTATCTCCAATAAAGCATATGTTTGCGAAAATCCTTGGGATTGGACTATTAAGCTTAACTCAGTTAGCATTATTAATGCTTGTTGGTTACTTTTCATTAACTAGCAATGAAAGCTTAAGCTCGATGGAAGGATTCCTAGGATTTAGCGAAGTTCCTGTAAGCACGATTATATATGCAGCAATCTTCTTTATTTTAGGCTATTTCTTATATGCTACTCTAGCTGCATTACTCGGCTCGCTTGTAAGTAGAATTGAAGATGTACAGCAAATGATTACACCAATGACATTATTAATTGTTGCAGGATTTATGATTGCTATGTTCGGACTAAGTGCACCAGACACCACGTTTGTAACCATTACATCTTATATCCCATTCTTCACTCAGATGCTAATGTTTATGAGAGTAGGAATGTTGAATCTGCCTGTTTGGGAGCCAATTTTAGGAATCATTATTTTAGTTGCCAGCATTATGATTCTTGCTATATTTGGGGCTAGAGTATATAAAGGCGGCGTCCTGATGTATGGAAAATCAAATTCTTATAAAGATATAAAAAAAGCTCTGCAGCTTACGAAAAAAGAATAAACTTGCGAAAAGCCTCATGAATAGTGAGGCTTTTTTGTGGAGAAATTTAACTATAACTAGAAAATCGGCTAATCGATTAAAAATACCCACTAAGTAAAGATAAGAACGTGCATTCGTATTTTTTGCATGGTAAAATAGAAGGAAATAGTTTTAGGACGTGAGAGTATGGAAATATCCTTTATACATTGTGCGGATTTACATTTAGATAGTCCCATGGTCGGGCTGAAAAATTTGCCAACATCTATACATAACAAACTAAAGGAAAGTACATTTATTGCATTTAAAAAAGTAATCGATACCGCGATAAATAAAAAAGTAGATTTTATAATAATTGCTGGAGATATTTATGACGGGGAAGACAGAAGTATAAGAGCACAGATCCGATTTAGAGAAGAGATGCTGCGACTAAAAGAAAACCAAATCGAGGTTTATCTTATCCATGGAAATCATGATCATTTAAATGGGAACTGGGTGCAAATAGAACTGCCTGATAACGTCCATGTTTTTCCGTCCATGGTCACGCTAAAGCAATTTGTAAAAAATAATGCATCCGTTAATTTATATGGATTCAGTTATGAAACAAGACATGTGCAAGAGAGAAAGATTGATGAATATGAACGAAACGAGGATGCTAATTTTCATATCGGAATACTGCATGGGAATTTAGAAGGTTCTACTGACCATCGTGCATATGCGCCTTTCCAGGTGAAAGATTTACTTGCAAAAAAAATGGATTATTGGGCTTTAGGTCATATTCACAAACGTGAATTGTTAGAAACGATTCCTCCTATTGTTTACCCAGGAAATATTCAAGGGCGACATAAAAAGGAAACAGAAGTAAAGGGATGCTATTATGTAGAATTGAGTGAAGGAGATGCTTACTTAGAGTTTATTCCTACATCTGAAGTTATTTGGGATACATTAAAAATAGATGCAAGCACAGTAAAAACATTCGATGATTTATATAAGCTTTGTCGAAAAGAAATTGATGAAAGGAGAGAGAAAAGCTATTCATTTATTATTTCTATCGAAATGGAACAATTGCGAATGGAAGAATCTTTTCTCGATTCCGATTTATTAGAAATCCTTCAGCAGGATGAAGTGGATTCAGAATCCTTCGTTTGGGTTACTTCCATAAAGATTCAGGAAAATACGGAATGGCTAAAAGAGAATCTGCTGAAGGAATCGGCATTTTATGAAGAATTATTTGCTGTTACGCAGGAATACGAGGCAGTGAATGAGGCGGTTATCCCGTTATATCAACACCCAAAAGCACATCGTTTCCTAGAAGAGCTGACAATCGATGAGAAACAAGCATTAGCGAAAGAAGCAGAAGAATTATTGCTTACAATGCTAAAATACGGGAGGTAATTGGATATGGAATTAAAGAAGATAACCATTTATGGTTATGGGAAATTAGAAAATAAAACTTTTTCCATCCATTCACCTATTCATGTGTTTTATGGGGAAAATGAGGCTGGTAAATCGACGATTATGAGTTTTATTCATAGCATTTTATTTGGATTCCCAACAAAACAGCAGACGGAATTAAGATATGAACCGAAGCTGCAGCATAAATATGGCGGCCAATTAGAGATATTATTCCCTGAGATTGGACTTGCAACGATAGAAAGAGTAAAAGGAAAAGCGTCCGGTGATGTAACAGTCACCTTGGAGGACGGAAGAAGAGGCCAAGAAGAGCTATTAAATGAACTATTAGCAGGAATGGATAAAGGTCTTTATCAATCTATTTTTTCCTTTAATTTACACGGATTGCAAAATGTACAGCAATTAAAGGGAGAAGATTTGGGAAGGTTTTTGTTTTCAACAGGAGCGGTCGGCTCAGATCGACTATTAAAAGTAGAAAATGAGTTACAGAAGGAATTAGATTCACGCTATAAGCCTAGTGGAAAAAGGCCTATTCTAAACGAAAAGCTGCAAGACTTACGAGAAAGGCATCGCCAATTAAAAATAGCGGAGAAAGATAATAATCAATATGAGCAATTGCTTGCAGAGAAAGATCAGTTAGAAAAAGAAAGAGTACAGATGGAAGAAGCATTAAAAAAGGAAGAACATGAATACAGGCTATTGGAAGAATGGGCGAAAATAAAAAAGATTGTCCAAGAAAAGGAAGTAATCGCACAAAAATTAGAAGCTTATCAGGAGTTTGCTTTCCCGCAAAATGGTTTAACTAGATGGGAATCCATAAAAGAGAAAATTCTTTCTGTAGAAGCTGAAATCCGACATTTGGAAACGAAAATGATGGAAATAGAAAAAGAAGTGGCAGGTTGCGCTATCCAAGAAGAACTCCTTTCTGCTGAAACTGAGATTTTGCTTGCTGTTGAAAAATTGCCAGTCTATGAACAATTACAGAATCGGCAATCGCAAGTGCAAAATCAATTAAAAAATATAGAAGTAGAAATCGGTAGTTTAAAAAGCAAATTGCATCTGCCGATGGAAGAAACAATTTTATTAAAAGAAAGTAATACAAGCATATTTATAAAAGAGCAATGCGCACAGGCTGCCTCTAAACAACGGAGATTAAAGGAACAGAAAGAAGAGCTGGATGAGCGATTAAAGGAAGAGCAAACCACTTTAGAATCGTTAGAAGAGACGGTGAAGGAAGACAAGAAAAGGCTATTACCCCCAGCTGATCGAACTAGATTAGAAGAACGTGTGAAAAGCGATAATCAAGTTCAATGGAACAAAGAGAAGGCTGCTTTACTATTAAGAGAAATCAATCAATTAGAAGAACAGGTAAAGATAGAAGAGAAGCGTTTTAAGAAGAATGTCATGGTAACAGGTGTCTTAACCATATTTCTATTGCTAGTTGGAGGTGTAGCTTTATTCCTTAACCAATGGCTTCTCGCGATTGTTAGCTTTACTGTTTGTGCTGTATATTTTTTCCTATTCTTTTCGGGAAGAAAGCTTGCTAAAAGTGAACTCAGAAAAAAAGGAAAAAGAATATTGCTTATTAAAGAAGAACGAGATCAGTTGCTTACCGTTTTTGAAAATGCACAGGGAGTTTCTCTCCTTGATGAACAGAAGCTAGCAGAAGATACAAAACGGAGAGAAATACTGACACAGCATCAGTTTAAATTAGACCAGCAAAATGAGAGCTATGAAAGAGTACTACAAGGATTTGAAAAGTGGGAAGCGGATTTTCTTGCCCATCAAAAGTTATTGAGACAATTGGCAAATGAGCTTCAAATTCCATATGAATTAGCGACCCAGCAAATATATGATGCATTTTTATTAATAGATGAATGGAAAGCAAAAGATAGAGAAAGATTATCTATACATCAAGAATTAGAGGAAATTTATCAAGAGAAACAACAGATTTCTAACACGATTATCCATCTTTTTCAGGTGTTTATCGGAGAAGAAACAGAAACAATTGCGAATAGATGTTATCGATTAAAAACAGCATTAACGGAAGAGAAAATGAAAAAAGATACTGTAGAAGCTTTTCGAAGAAAGCAAGCTGATATCAAAGAAAATATGGATAGATATCAAACGGAGTATAACCGTTATTTAGAAGAAAAGACAGCCCTATTTTCGATTGCTGGGGTAAAGGAAGAAGAGGAGTTTCACGAAAAAGCGGTACAGGCAATAGAAAAAGAAAAATATACGGATAGACTTTCTACGATTGATTTACAGTTAGAGATGGCGAATATCTCAAAAGAACAAATTCCTTTGTATCAAAGAATCCTAGATCCTGAGCTACAGTTGAAAGAAAAACAAACAAACATGGAACGATTAGCGTCTCGTTTAAATGAGGTTATAGAAGAGAGTGCTTCAACTAACTTTACGCTTTCGAGAATCGAAAGTGGGGGTATCTATACCGATTTATTGCATACGTTTAAACAGTCTCAGTCGGAATTCAAAGAAGATGCTAGAGAATGGGCAAAATTTGCCGTTGCGAAACAGCTATTAGCCAAAACCGTTGAGCGATATAAACAAAAACAATTGCCTGCTATGCTTCAGAAGGCAGAGGAAAATCTAGCTTTTCTGACAGAAGGGAAATATATTCGAATATTGCCAATGGAAGAGGGAGCTGGATTTTTAGTAGAGAGTCATCAGCATGTTTTTTATGAGGCGAAAGAATTAAGTCAGGGAACGACTGAACAACTATATTTATCTATACGAATTGCCCTAGCGCAAACATTTTATCAAGATTATTGTATTCCATTTATCATCGATGATAGCTTTGTTAATTTTGATGAAAAGCGAACGGAAAAAGTGATTCAATTATTAAAGAAATGCGAGCAAAATCAGCTAATATTCTTTACATGTCATCATCATTTATTGAAATATTTTCCTGAACATAGTTTGCATGTATTACCAACAGAGGAAAGAGAAACAAGCTTATAAAGATAGATTAACTTCATGCTATACTTAAATAAAGAGATAGATAAAGGAGAGAGAAAGTGTTGGACAAAAAAGGTGTACTGCAATACGAGGTTGGAGAACAATTTGAATCTTATTTATTAATAAAGAATGCGACAAAAGCAATTGCAAGTAACGGAAAGCCGTTTATGACGCTTATTTTTCAAGATAAAACTGGCGAAATAGAAGCAAAGCTTTGGGATGCTACAGATATGGACGAACAAAGCTATCGTCCTGAAACGATTGTGAAAGTAAATGGTGATATCCAAAGCTATCGAGGAAAGCTTCAATTAAGAATTCGCCAAATTAAAGTTGCTACAGGGGAAGAGGGCATTCGGTTGGCTGATTTCCTTGAAACAGCACCACTCACAACGGATGAGATGTTGAGTAAAATTACGCATTATATATTTGAAATGCAAAATCCTAATATCCAAAGAATTACAAGGCACTTAGTAAAGAAGCATCAAGAGGCATTTTTACAATTTCCGGCTGCCACGAAAAATCATCATGAGTTTGTGTCTGGTTTAGCATATCACGTTGTAAGTATGCTAGATTTGGCTAAGGCGATAGCAAGTCTATACCCAAGCTTAGATAAAGATCTCCTATACGGAGGAATTATTCTGCATGACCTTGGAAAAGTTATTGAATTATCTGGACCTATTTCCACTTCTTATACATTGGAAGGAAATTTATTAGGACATATTTCGATTATGATAAATGAAATAGGAAAAGCAGCGGATGAGTTAGGGATTAGAGGAGAAGAAGTTGTTATACTTCAGCATTTAGTCTTGTCCCATCATGGCAAACCAGAATGGGGAAGTCCGAAAGCTCCGCTAATTAAAGAAGCGGAAATCTTACACTATATTGATAACTTAGACGCAAAAATGAATATGCTAGATCGTGTGTTAGATAGAGTGAAACCAGGAGAATTTACAGAAAGAGTATTTCCGTTAGAAAACCGTTCCTTCTATAAGCCGACATTCCATAAATAAAAAGACTAGGATGAGTTCTAAGGAGCTCATCCTTTTTACCTTTTAAAACCGTTAAGTTCTTTACAATTGATAAATCTTTCTATATTAACTTATTTCTTGTAAAAAAGCTAAATCAGAGGGAATAATCTAGTTTTGCTAGCATAGGATGAAGTAAAAGAGAGCTATTACTAGAAAGGGGTAATTTTCAATGCTAGGAATTCCACTTTGGGTTGTTTTTGTATTAGGGGGAATCGCGATTAGTGCGATTATGGCAGTTAAAACTGGAAGAGAGGATAGGGCGGCAGAAAATGAAATAATTGAACGGGAAGGAGAAATTTATATGAAAAGGTTAGAAGAAGAGAAAAAGCGCAAAAATGGAGAAGAGAGGATATATGAGAATTAAGAAGTTTGATTAAACTTCTTATCTTCCGGATCATTAAGGAATTCTTCTTACAATTTATTTCGTACAAAGGATCGAATGCTATAAATTTCATTTCTAAACAGTGTTACTTTGTTTATGGAAATGTCATTTTGTAGGTTGGGTCCTTTGTTTTTTATGGTTTTTCGACTTTCATGAAGTGTCAGCCATCATAAAGCTATAGAATGCCATTTTTAAAGAAGCTATCCCGTTCCTTATAAAAAATGGGTATATGTCCTGTTCCGAATTTAGGGCAAATACATATGATAAATTGAGCTTGAAAAAGAGCTCAAAGAATTCGCGTTAAGCAAATTCACAGGGTTGTTCCGGTTTACGCAGCAAAAAATGAACATAGAGTGGTAGTACTGTACAAAATAATACAAATAACAAAAGAAAGAAAAAAACCGAAACACCATAAGCTTATTTAACAAGTGGTAGCAACCTTAAAGGAGGTGTTACTATGGGTAACGTTTACGGCGGAGGTTTTGCTTTAATCGTTGTATTGTTTATCTTATTAGTTATCGTTGGCGCTGCATGGCTGTAAGGCTATAAAAGCGTATAAAGGCAATCTTACTAGGATGAGTGCCTCTTTATGCGCCAAAGAAACAACTGGAACGATAGAGAGAGGAGGAATCTTCATGTCTGGTGGAGGAGTTTACGGTGGAGGCTTTGCTTTATTAGTAGTACTTTTCATCTTATTAGTAATCATCGGAGCAGCTTGGCTATAAGTTGATCTGAAGGTATATAAAAAGAAGCAGTGTAATAGTCGACTATTACACTGCTTCTTTTCTACATAGCTCTGTTTACATATCAGAGTCTATTTTGTTGAAAAAATCTTAAAAAAGAATATCTACATAGGAAGAAATCAAAAGAATAGTAATAAGAACATTTATTGTTCGAAAAACTTTTGGTTGTTTTTCTTCAGGAATTTCTTTTTGTAAACATAGGGCATTTGTTAGTCTATTAATATTATATAAAATAAAAATAGCTAAAATAATGAAAATGGAGATCATCATTGATTCCCTCCTTATCAGCAGAGTTTATTGTATGTTATTTACATTATCAAATAACTGGACAAAAAGATAGTATTATCAATTATTTTAGACGGTAAACTTAACGTTTTCGTTCTGACAAGAGCTTGGATGATTTTCAAGCTTCCTTCAATCTATCTCTCTAGGGGGCTTAAGAATCAAGCACTCTATTTTTATATGATTATATGTTTAGCAAGACAATAATAGAATCCCTTTAAGATAATTCACTTACATTATTTATTAATATCTCAAACCCATCCTCATTTTCTTCTACATAACAAGAACGTGGCGATTTCCATAAATTTTTCATCCGAATAAAATCTGGAACACAAATACCTGTATGATAAGCGAAAATCATTAAAAAATAATGAACATAACTTGTGAAAAAGAAGCATGATAGTAATAATATTCCACTTATGATGACAAAAGGAATAATTAGTGCAAACTGAAATTGAGTTTTACCGATTGGTTCCTTTACTTGAATGTGTAGAACAGGTAAAAATTGCAGATGCTTATTCCATGTTTTTTTTATTTTATCGCCTAAATGAATTATTGGTAATAAATGTAATAATTTGTGTAAAGGATATATAAGCAAAATCGTTGCCATAAATAACAAAAAGTAATCGTCAGAAAGTTTGTTATGTGCAAAATAGGTTGTAATTGGTACATAAAGAAAAAGAAAACAACCAATTGTAGTCATAGAAGACAAAATAAATAGGCGTTGAGCTCCATATTTTTTATGGAAGTTGACAGTCTTCCAACAGTTCATGTGAATACCCTCCATAGGGAGAAATTTTTAGTTACTTGTAATCATAATTTCATGCTTGAATAACTAATAATTGGAAGAATATCTTTTCTTTGCCTTATCTTGCGTTTAATCAAGCGAACTTACCTTGATACTTTACGATGAAAAGAATAAAAAATCAATAGTCTCTTTATACAAATTTATGACATTTTTTTAATTTAGTATTTGCGAAAAGGAAAGCAATATCCTTTATATGTATTTTTCTTGCATTTGTAACATTTGTTGAAATTTTCCGAAAAAAAGACAAGAAAGCAACCTGCCCTCTTATCTTTTTTACCACTAGTCGAGAATGTCCCAAACCTAGAGTCCTTTTCCCCAATTTCATTTCTCTATTTAGTAAATACTGGATCTTTTTTCTTTAGATGGCCTTGATTCTCTTCCAGAATATCGTCAAGATTAGTAAAGGATTTCTCGAAAATGTCTATAAAATCGTCTCCATAAATATGCTTAACGATTGTCATCATTTCTAGAAGATCTGGAAACTTACCATATAAATTTCTGATTGGCAAAGAGGCAGATAATGCTGAACTGTTACTTGGATTGTAGTCTTCCATAATTTGAACAAATACTTCTTTGCCTTTATCTGTAAGGCAAATATACGTATTTCTCTTATCATTTTCTTTTTTCGAGAATTGCAGTAGTCCTCTTTCTTCTAATTTCTTCGAAAAATTAAATGCTGTTGAGACATGCATTACCCCAAAGTTTGCTACATCTGAAATAGAGGCACCATTTAGCTGATAGGCAATCCAAAGGATGTGATGCTCGTTAATGTTTAAATCATACGGTTTAATCCAATTCTGCCAATCCTTTTCAATTGCCTTCCATAATGCTTTACTAAGTTGTCCAATTCTTTGTGTAAAGAGTAAAGCCTCCTTCAGTGAAACCTGACTTTCATTCATCCACAAATCACCTACTTTTCTGTTATCTATAAACATTATGCCAATAAAACAAAAATTAATAAAGATAAAAATTAACAAAATTTTTAGAAATAAGAATTTTTATTTTAAGTAAGCGCTTTATTGAATATATATACAATTTTTTTTATAAAATCACAGTCGTATGTCTATACATTTTTGAGAATAAAAGAGGTCAAACAATAGAAAAAAAATAAAAATGGGCAATTTATACGTTTGAAAATCGAGGGAGTATCAAATAAGAAAATATTTTTTGAAGGAAAGGATGAATAAAAAATAAACGATAAAAAAAAGAGAAGAAAAATTTGGAATTCCGAAAAAGCTGAAAAGGCTCCAATAAAAATTATATGCGAATAAAGATTTAACACGATTATGTTAGGAAAAATGACATTATAAGGTAGATAGTAGAAGAATAGAAAAATGGAGGAATTCATGTCAGAATTCCTCCATTTTTTCTTAAAGCTAATTAAAGTCTTCTTCCTAGCTAAATAGTTGTTCAGGTTATTTTAAATCATTCTCTAACTCATTGATGGTTGATTGTAATTCATTTAGCTCTTGTTGAAGTAATTCCTGATGTGGTTTAATTTCTTCCTTCCACGTATCCAAGGATAGTTTAAGGTCTTCAATAAAAGAACTTAATACGGTCTTTCCTTCTACAGTAGCTGTTTTAACGGAATCCTTAATTTCGTTTAAGTCGATTTTTAATTCTTGGATATGGTGGAGAAAAGCTTTTCCATTATCATTGCAGGTTTTTCTTACTTCTTTTCCTGAGTAAGGAGTAGTTAGTAAGGTAGTGATTCCAGCTGCAATTCCTCCAATTAAGAAACCTGATAAGAATGATTTTGCGCTCATATGCTTACACCTCGCTCTTTTTCATCATTATATCGTATTCAAGTGGTCATTACTATTTTTAAGGTATTTCGCTTGGGCGCAATTGTTTCATTGATGGTTGTTTTGAAAGTTCTTCATAAATTTAGTTAGTTCCACAACATGGTCGAGGGGAACGGCATTATAGATGGAAGCTCGGCAACCTCCGACAGATCGATGCCCGTTTAGACCGATAAATCCCGCTTCCCTTGCTTCCTGTAAAAAGGTTTTTGTAAGATTTTCTGACTGCAAAGTAAAGGTAATATTCATTTTTGAGCGGCTATTTTCCTCTGCATGGCCTCGATAAAAGCCATTGCTTTGATCGATTACATCATATATTTGTTTGGCCTTTTCATTATTGATAGCAGCAATTCCTTCAATCCCACCATTCTGTTTTACCCATTTTAAGACAAGGGATAAAAGATAAATACCTAAAGTAGGTGGTGTATTAAATAACGAATTATTTTTAGCGTGTGTATGATAACTTAACATGGTTGGCAAAGTTGAATCTTCTTTAATTAAATCTTTTCGAATGATGACGACGGTTACCCCAGAAGGTCCAAGATTTTTTTGAGCACCTGCATAAATAACACCAAATTGTGATACATCAATAGGAGTACTTAAAATATCACTGGACATATCAGCGATTAAAGGTACAGATAGATTCGTTGGATAGTTACTCCATTGAGTTCCATAAATGGTATTGTTGCTTGTAATATGAAGATAAGCAGCATCATTTGGCAATTCAATTTGTTCTCGATTTGGAATATATGTATAGTTGTCGTTTTTACTAGAAACCGAAATTGCGGTATTGCCAAGTTTTGCGGCTTCCTTGATTGCTTTTTCTGACCATACCCCAGTGAGTGCGTAATAGGCAGTTTGGTTTTTAGGAAGCAAGTTCATAGGAACCATTGTAAATTGAAGACTTGCGCCTCCTTGTAAAAAAAGAATTTCATAATTATCTGGTATGGAAAGTAGGGAGGTAAGGAGTTCTTTAGCTTCATTATGTACAGCCTCATAGTCTTTGCTACGATGACTTAATTCCATCAAAGACATTCCAGTATCATTAAAATTCAACCAATGCTCCTTTGCCTCTTGTAGAACCCATTCAGGTAAAGCAGCAGGACCTGCGTTAAAGTTATATGCTCTTTTCAATGTTCTTTCCTCCTAAATTAACTTTTTCAACTAGTAATGCGGTAAAGACAAAAAGATTACCCTTATACTAACAAATTCAGCTGATTTGTACAGATGAAAAAAACACCTTTTTGAAAAAAATTAGAATTTTTCAAAAAGGTGTTTTGTCATTTTGTACTATTAAAAAAATATTTCTCCAAAGTGAAATAAGGTTTTAAGCTGATGCTAAAGGGGGGGAGGATTTAATAAAAGGATATTGAAACTATTATCAAATAGCTTTTAAGAAAAAATGAATTTTTTTAGAAAGTTCTTTTTCTTAGATGTTTGTACTTTTGTTGTTAAGACTTGAATTCGATTTGCTGTCAAGTGCGATTGGCCAATCTGTTAGCAAACTTCCGACTATTTCTTTTGAGTAGGTCAACATCGTTCCCCGTGTTTCCTATATCTCAGGAAAGGTTGCTCCCCCCCCACACGCTCCAAAACGGGTGCCCTCCGCTTTTCAAATTGTCTAGCTCCAGGCACCCAGGAGCTGATGGGCTTCACACCCTTTCCCTACGATAAGTCAACATCGGTTCACTAGCGTTCCCCGTGTTTCCTATATCTCAGGAAAGGTTGCTCCCCCCCACACGCTCCAAAACGGGTGCCCTCCGCTTTTCTATTTTACTTTCTCTTTTATTTTATCTGCAATTGTTGTTAATTCTTCATTGGAGTATTCATCGAAGTTTGTTTTCCAAACTGCGCCAAATCCATCTCCTTTTCCATAGCGTGGGATGAGGTGCATATGATAATGGAAAACAGATTGTCCCGCTTTTTCCCCATTATTATTAAGAAGGTTTAATCCAATTGGTTCATATGCCTCCTTAATTGCTGATGCAATACTTGGTACCACTTCAAACAGATTGCTTGCCATCTCAGGCGTTAATTCGTAAATATCTTTAGCGTGTTTTTTAGGTATAACCAATGTATGGCCTTTTGTTACCTGGCTAATATCTAAGAAAGCCATAACGTGTTCATTTTCAAAAACTTTTTTAGATGGAATTTCTCCAGCAATTATTTTGCAAAAAATGCAATCGCTCATAAAAAAACCTTCCTTCATTATGTATTACCAATATTTTAACACAGGAGCACTTTTTGATGGAACATCAAAAGGAAAGAGGGTGCCTTGTAAAAGCTCCTCTTACATGAATTATCCAAGCCAGAAGTTTATGCAAACTCCTTTATCATGGAAATTCATTATAAGAATCCCTTTTACTGACACCCTCTTTTTGAAGGAGAGAACTTTCATGTTTTAGGGTTCTTCTCTTTGATAAACACCTCATTTAAAAATGAATTGTTTTCCTTTATGAGAAAAATCGATCATTGTTCAAACGAACCATCCCCTTATTGTCTTTATATGTTTACCAACGTATAAAGAATGGATGACTGTCTGCGACAAACACCTCATTTCAAAGTGGAAATGATTGATTAGGCTGCTTACGTAATGAAGCAACTTGGTGTTACTGATCTTCATGTTAAACCCGCTTGTGCAAGGCAAACATCCCCTTTTAAAAACGAATGGAAGTTTATTTTAAAAGATCTCTATAGAATCTTTTGCAAACACCTCATTTAATATTGGAGTTTATACTGCAATATTTCATTGGTGCTCCCCTTCAATAAATAGAATGTCCGGATTAAGAAATTTATATACAAAAGAATTAAAAGTTTTTCTGTGCAATCATTTTTAATTAACAAAGAATGTTGTTAAACTATAGATAATACATATTGGAGGTACAAAATATGGCGTTGTTAGAAATAAAGAATGTTACTGGGGGCTATACGAAGAATCCTGTTCTAAAAGATATTTCTTTTTCCATCAATAAGAATGAGATGGTCGGTTTAATTGGGCTAAATGGGGCTGGGAAAAGTACAACTATCCGACATATTATCGGCTTAATGGAACCCCATAAAGGAGAAATCTTTATTAATGGAAAGACGTTTGAAGGGGATAAAGAGGCGTATCGAAAAGAATTTACCTTCGTGCCAGAAACACCTATATTATATGATGAATTAACATTGGAAGAACATTTAAAAATAACTGCGATGGCATACGGATTATCTGAATCTGATTATCAAAAGCGGATGAAAGTATTATTAAAAGAGTTTCGAATGGAAAAAAGGCTAAAATGGTTTCCTGCCCATTTTTCCAAAGGAATGAAGCAAAAGGTAATGATAATGTGCGCTTTTCTAGTAGAACCATCCCTTTATATTGTAGATGAGCCATTTGTTGGATTGGATCCTCTTGGCATCCAGTCATTATTAGACCAACTAAAGAATATGAAGGAAAAAGGTGCAGGGATACTCATGTCTACTCACATTCTTGCTACAGCGGAAAGATACTGCGACCGGATTATTATTATCCATGAAGGCAAAATAAAGTGTCAGGGAACGATGGAGGAATTAAGGGAAGCTTTTAATATGCCAGGGGCAACACTGGATGATCTATATATCCTTCTAACAAAGGAAGAAGACCATGTTTGAATTTAATGAAAAGCAATTGTGGAAAGAGAGAGCTGGACAAACTGCAAAAGAATATGGTCAATATTTAAAGTATATATTCAATGGACATCTTGTCATTGTTTTAGTGTTTTTGTTAGGAACTGCGGCCTTTTACTACCAGGCCTGGCTGAAAACGATTCCCAATGATTTTCCTGTTGCGCTCATTATGAGCATTATCCTTACTTTTTTTCTGACAAATAGTCCCACCTACACCTTTTTAAAGGATGCCGATCGGATCTTTTTGATTGCTGTTGAGACGAAAATGAAGAATTATTTTCTAAAGTCGATGATGGTTAGCTTCCTCATCCAAGGATATTTACTGTTAATCCTTCTGGCAGCGTTAATGCCATTGTATGCGCAAGTGCATGGTGGAGATTTTAGTCGTTTTTGGTATTTACTAATTGTGCTATTGATAGGGAAGGGAGCTAATTTGCTTATTCGCTGGCATATTCAATATTATGTAAATGTTCGCTATCATTACACCGATACGGTTGTGCGCTTCTTGATTAATTTAGTAATTCTCTATTTATTGTTTGCGGATTCGTCCCCATTATTTATTCTTGCTTTGCTACTAATCATGGCATTCTTGCTTGTTTATTTCCAGAAGGCGACCAGCAATAAAGGAGTAAAATGGGAATACTTGATCGAGCAGGATGAAAAAAGACTAGCGTCCTTTTATCGTTTTGCGAATATGTTTGCAGAGGTGCCGAAGCTAAGAAACCGGATTAAAAGAAGACGTTTTCTCGATTTATTGTTCAGCCGTGTTCCTTATGCGAAAGAGAAAGTCTTTTCTCATTTATATTGGAGAACTTATATCCGTGCAGGTGACTATTTGGGGTTAACCGCTCGGCTCACCCTGATAAGTGGGATTTTTATCTTTTTCTTATCTTTTGGACCTGGACAAGTATTCATTAGTGTTTTATTTGTTTTCCTAACAGGCTTGCAGTTATTGCCCCTTTGGAGTGCCTATGATAATAAACTGTGGATTACTATTTATCCGGTAGCATCCTCTTATAGAGAAAAATCATTTAAGCAAATTATGGCATCAATTTTAAGCTGCCAAGGGATTATTTTATCACTTATTATTGCTCTTAAAGGGGATTTGCTGTATGCGTTGATTTCTTTATTAGTAAATGGAGCTTTTATTGTCTTTTTTGTTTTATTGTACATAAATAAAAAAGTGAAACATTCATAATAGGGAAGAAGCTTGAAATCTTGGTTAATAGAGATTTCAAGCTTCTTTTTCTATGCATGATTTACTAGCTATATCAGATTAGTATGTAGGAAAAAAGGGAACTATTTTCTTATATCAAACGTAAGATTAAGAATAAGGAGGAAGGCAGATGAATGAATATGAACAAAGAGCATTAGTAGAAGTCGAGGAGTGGAAACATAAACTACAGAAGCGTTCTTCGATTTTAAATAGAGTGTCCAAGAAGGCGCAAAATAAAATAAATTCTTATATCCCAGACAAAGTTCATCAAACAATCACAGAAGCGATCAAACAGATGATTCAAACAACATTGGCTGGCAGTAATATTCTTAAGAAAAAGAATCCTTCTATCTTTCATACTTTACAGGGAAGAGATGAGGAGTTAACGAAAAAGATAAGTCAATATAAAAAAGTGGCTGTTGTAGAAGGAGCTGGGACAGGTGCTGGTGGGATCCTGCTTGGATTAGCCGATTTTCCATTATTACTTTCCATCAAAATGAATTTTTTAATGGAAGCTGCAACTATCTATGGATATGATACGGATCAATTAGAGGAAAGGGTCTATTTACTGTATATCTTTCAGTTGGCTTTTTCTAGTGAAGGAAAAAGAAGAGAAATATTAGAGGTAATAGAGAATTGGGAAGAAGAAAAACATAAAATTGCTTCACTTAATTGGCAGGAGCTACAACAGGAATATCGGGATTTTATTGATTTTGTGAAGATGCTGCAATTAGTACCAGGTATTGGAGCAGCAGTAGGTGCTTATGCAAACTATAATTTAATGGACCAATTGGGAGAAGCAGCAAGAAATGTTTATCGCTGGCGCTTTTTTCAAGAACAGGAACAAATGAAATAAAAGGAATGGATTCTGTTCACTTGAATCCATTCCTTTTTGCTGTATGGTTTACGAATTTATCATTGTATTAGCTTCTTCTTCCGTAACGGAAATATTATAATTAATAGCTACTGAACCTAACGTTTTTGCAGCAATTAGCATTGCTTTTTCGTTAATATCGAATTTTGGATGGTGATGAGGATAAGTAGGTCCATTTGTATCAGGCATTGCGCCTGTAAAGAAAAAAGTACCTTTTACATGCTGAAGGTAATAGGAGAAGTCCTCACCTGTTAATTCTGGTTCTCCTTCTTGTACGAGTACACCTGGAATGTTTTCAGCACAACGAGCTAAAAAGGTAGTCTCTTCTGGGTGATTGACAACAGCAGGATATCCATCATCATAGACAAATTCATACGTACTATTTGCTGTATAGCAAGTACCTTTTATTACTCTTTCAAGCTCTTCTTTAATAAGTGCTTGTGTTTCTAAATCAAATGTTCGAACCGTTCCTCCAATCGTTGCTGTGTCTGCAATTACATTAAAAGCATTTCCTGATTCAAAGTAACCTACTGTTAAAACTGCATTGTGAATAGGATTAACTTTTCGGCTGACGATTTGTTGAAGATTAATGACTAGTTGAGAAGCGGTAACAAGAGAATCTTTCGTTTTATGAGGCTGTGCTCCATGTCCACCTTGACCTTGGATTTTGACTTTAAATTCATCTGCAGCAGCCATCATTGGACCTGATTTATAGGAAACGGTGCCTGTAGGAAGCGTGGCCCATAAATGAGTACCGAATATAGCATCCACATTTTCTAGGCAGCCTGCTTCAATCATCGCTTTTGCTCCGCCAGGGTTTGATTCCTCTGCGTGCTGGTGGATGAAAATGAAATTCCCTGCTAATTCTTCTTTATATTCATTTATTACTTTAGCAAGTATTAATAATGTTGCTGTATGCCCATCATGACCACAAGCGTGCATAACACCTGCAATCTTTGATTTATAATCTACTTCTTTTTCATCTTGTATCGGAAGGGCATCAAAATCAGCACGGAGCGCAACCGTTTTGCCAGGTTTTCCCCCAGAAATTTTTGCCACTACTCCATTTCCGCCAACGTTTCCAGTAACATGAATGCCCAATTTTTCATAGAAAGAGATGATATATTGAGCTGTTTTTTCCTCTTTAAATGATAATTCTGGATATTGATGAAGGTATCTGCGTATTTCGACCATTTCATCATAATAGTTTTCTAATTGTCCCCATACTGTTTGTAGCATCTCTTTCACCTCGTTTTACTATTTAGAATATTTTTATTATAGCATGGAAAAAGTAAGGGATAGAAGAAATGTTACCAAGGAAATAACATAACGTTGAATTATCCCTATCCTAATGAGGAAGATGTTGCTAAAATAAGGTTAAAATGGAATATCGTATAGGAGGAAAACATGGATATTAGGAAATCAAAAATGGCTTGGGGAGCACTAGTCCTTTCATTCTTTTTCTTTATCATTCTAATTATAGCTGTAAATGGGCAGGAGAAATTAACGCTTGATACAGCATTAACCGGTTTTATACACACACTTTTTTCCACTAGTTTCAATCCTTTTTGGGAAGGCGTATCTTACTTAGGAGATAAAATTGGAATTGGAATTATTGCTTTGCTATTTATAATTTTTTTATTATGGAAGAAGAAAGATTACGCAGGGATTGTTGCTTTTGTCTTATGTGTCGGATTAGGAAATGAATTGAATAAATGGGTCAAGGAACTAATTGGAAGACCTAGACCGATAACAGCCGATACTATAGAGGCAGATAGTTTTAGTTTTCCTAGTGGGCATGCAATGGTAGGGTTACTTCTCTACTTGTTTATTGCTCATATATTGGCGAAAGATATCAAAACAAATGTAGGAAAGTTACTTTTGGCAGGTGCTGCCTTTGTATTAGTTCTGCTAATCGGAATCAGCAGAATTGCATTAGGAGCTCACTTTCCAACAGATGTTCTTGGTGGATATTTATTGGCTGGATTGTGGTTGTTTTTATGGGTAGGTTTGTATGAAACTTTTAAAGAGCGACTCAATAAACGGAAGAAAAAGCGAGTGTAAGACTCGCTTTTTAATAAGCAGTTTTTTTAGGAGTTTTCCTCAAATTAAGTGGAAACTCTTTTTAGATAAGAAACATCGCGAAAATAGTAGTAACCACTAACCCGATACATACTGGAAGAAGATTTCGTCTTGCTAATTCAAATGGATCGACATTACAGATGGCAGCGGCGGGAATCAATGCCCAAGGAACCAAAGTTCCGCCTCCAACCCAGATGGCGGCAATTTGCCCTAAAGCGGTTAATGTACTTATTCCACTGCCAATCGCATGGGCAAACAAGCCAGCAATGGAACCTGCTAATGAAATTCCTGAGAAGCCAGACCCGTCTAAGCCTGTAATAACGCCAACTGCTGTTAAAGTGATTGCTCCAATTTCTTTTGTTAATGGAACGGTTGAAGCCAAGGCAACACCTAAATCATTTACGATTCCATGGGATTCTTTTGGTAGGAAGTCACCGATAATGGTAGTAAATCCTGAATCACCTAAATAAAAGAATGCGGCGATTGGTATAACTGGGCCAAAAACTTTAAAACCAAATTGAAATCCTTCGATTAAATAACTCGTTGTTTTCTCCAAACCTTTATTTTTATAACTTACTAGTGTGATTAAAAGTAGGATGAAGATTGCTGTTCCTCCAACTAGTGCCGTAGCATCTCCACCCTGTAAATCTAAAAGAAACATGGCAACGACATCAAGAATAAATAGAATGGGAATAAGAATCGCAAATAATTTCTTTTGTGTTCTGCTAAGTAGTAGTCTATTTACGGGAGGGAGAATATCAGAGGCACTGGAAGATTTGATGCCAGTAGTAAACGTTAAGGTCCCTCTTTTCATATCTCGTTTAATAAAATAGTAGGCAGTAATAGTTGTCACAAGTCCCATTACAATCACAAGTGGAATACTTGCATGCATAACATCTTGTACAGGAATTCCAGCAGCATCTGCTGTAAGCTTTGGTGCAGCTTGAATGATAAAGTCACCTGATAAAGCAATACCATGCCCGAACAAGTTCATCGCCATGGCAACGGCAATCCCAGGTAAGCCGACACGTAAAGCTACTGGCAGCAGAACGGCTCCAATTAATGCCACAGCTGGGGATGGCCAGAAAAAGAAGGAAATTACCATCATTACGATACCAATCGTCCAATAAGCTAGCCCTGGTGAACGAATCAACTTGGAAAAGGGAGAAATCATGACATCGTTAATGCCGGTTTTCGTCAGAATTTTGCTCATTGCAACAATAATAGAAATGACAACAATAGTAGGCAGCAATTCTGTAATTGCAAAGATAAAACTATTAAAAATACTGCTAATGGAGGTGCTCAAGGATCCTGTAGCTGTTATTGCTAAAAGAAAGATTCCGACAATACATATAAAGGTAGTATCTCTTCTCATGACCATAAATCCGATAATAAAAACAATGAATAATACATATATCCAATGAAGTGCTGTTAATTCCATACCCATTTCAATACAGCTCCTTTCCCGATTTAAAGTCGATGATGCTATAGGCATCTATCACAATTCGGTTAATACAGACTATGTGGCTGTATGTAAAAGGTGATTGGTTACGTTATGAAAAAATGGTGGGGACAATAGTGCGTAATTAGACAGAGCTGTTTTCTTCTTTAAGGATGAGTCTCTTTAAAAACCTACTTGATTATCTCCTTCTTAAGATGGAGAAAAAAACATCGATAGAAGGAACAAAAATATTCATAATGGTAGTACAATAGGTTTATATTCTAAATAAGTACTACTTTTTAGAATTGTCCGAATACACAGTGGTGAACGGGGCATCATCATATATCTAAGTCTGTAGATGTCTAAAGAAAGAAGGGAAGTCTTTGAAGAAATCTATCTCCAAAACAATGTTTTCCATTAGTTTGCTTATTTTAGGAGTTATCCTATTACTTGTTAATATAGGTGTCATTTCCTTGGAAATAAAAAAATTATTTGTCATAATATATCCGTTTTTGTTCCTTATTTATGGAATCCTATCTCTTTACCAAATTGCTTTAAAGAGAAAAAACAACTTATTTTTCACTATATTCATTCTTACTTTCTCCATTTTATTAATATTGGATCGTTTTCAAGTATTAGAATTTGGTTTTATGGATTTTTGGAGACTGTGGCCGTTAGTAATTATTCTTATGGCATTAGGACTTATTAGTCCAAAGAAATTTACTTTTGAATATGATAGCGGAGGAAATCGCTATACAACGAAATCTTTTCGGATTGGTGATGTGAAATATAATACGGACAATTGGTCTGTGGAACCCATGCATATATCTCATGGGATAGGGGATGTTTATATCGATTTTAGCAAAGCGTTTATTCCTGAAGGGGAAACCGAACTATTTATCCATGCTAGAATTGGCGATATTAAAATAATTGTTCCAGATGATTTAGCGATTAATGTCACCGCAGAAGCAAAGATTGGAGAGGTACGCATTCTTCAATCGATTAGAGATGGGCTTGGAAATAGCTTAGAGTATATAACGCCAGAATATGAAGTGGCCATAAAAAAAATCAAATTAAATATTTTGATCAATATAGGCGATATAGCTGTGCAAAAGGTTTAGGAGGGAATATGAAACAGACAAGTAGTCGCTATGGCAATTATCGAAATGTAGCGTTAACGAGTATGATTAGCTCTTTATTGCTATTTATCAGTATCCAAATATATTTGTATTTATTCCCTGCATCTTTTATGTCTGCTTTAGAAAGCTTTATTTTAGCAGTTATTTGGTTTTTCCTGACCTCCATAATTGGTTTTTATTTTGCTTTTAAATGGAACAGTACGATCAAGAAGCAATTGGATGAAGTATTTTGGTTTACATCGTCTTTAAGGAGAGGGAAAATACCAGAGAAAATGCAAATGTCCACCAATGAGTATGTATACGATATGAAAGACGAGCTTAATCAACTTGCTGATTATCAACAAGAACAAGTGCATTCGCTTCAAAGGTTAGCGAATGAAAAAATAACACTTGGCCAAACAGCTCATAATGCTGCAGTTATAGAAGAAAGGCAAAGGCTGGCAAGAGATTTGCATGATGTAGTCAGTCAACAATTATTTGCTTTAAACATGATGTCTTCTGCTGCTTATAAAATTTTTGATAGTAATCCAACCCTAGCAAAAGAACAGTTAAAAGAAATTGTTTCGATTGCTGGTAAAGCACAAGGGGAAATGCGAGCATTATTACTCCATTTAAGACCAGTTGAGTTAAGTAATGATACATTGTGTGATGGAATTATTAAACTAATCCAAGAGCTAAAAGGGAAAACAACGCTTCATTTTTCTGCAAGTATCGATGAAATAGAAGGTTTAACTACGGCTGGACAAGAGCATTTATTTCGAATCGTACAGGAAGCTTTATCAAATGTGCTTCGTCATTCCCATGCGGATAAAGTAAGAATTATTTTAGAAGAACGCGGGTATTATGCGCATTTACATATTGGTGATAATGGAAAAGGCTTCGACCCAACTGTAGAAAGGATTGCTTCTTATGGATTAAAAACAATGAGAGAGCGCTGTGAAGAAATTGGTGGTGTAATGGAACTTCGTTCAAAAATAGGCGAAGGTACTTATATCGATATTAGAGTTCCAATAAAGGGGTGGGAAAATGATTAGGGTAGTAGTTGTTGATGACCATGAGATGGTTCGAAAAGGGATTATTTCTTATTTAATGACCGAGCCAAATATTCAAATTGTTGGAGAAGCAAATAGTGGCCAAACGGCCGTTCAGCTTGTGTTAAAAGAAAAGCCGGATATAGTGTTAATGGATTTATTAATGGAAAATGGAAATGGAATTGAAGCAACTAAAGCCATTTTAACAGATTATCCCAGTTGTAAAGTCATTATTATCACTAGCTTTTATGATGAAGCACAAGTCATTCCGGCGATAGAGGCAGGTGCTTTTAGCTATTTATTAAAAACAGCAAGTGCACTGGAGGTTGTTCAGGCTATTAATAAAGCATTTAGTGGCGAAGCAGTTATTGAGCCTAAAGTCGCGAATGTAATGGTGAAAAAATTACGAGCAACGGAAAGAAAACCCCATGATGATTTGACAGAAAGAGAATTTGAGGTATTAATGTGTATTGGCGAAGGGATGACGAATCAAGCGATTAGTGAGGAATTATACATAGGAATAAAAACGGTAAAGACTCATGTTAGTAATATTTTATCCAAGCTAGGTGTAGCCGACCGAACACAAGCCGCCGTGTATGCGAATAGAAATGGCATTATCAAGACTAGGTAGTCATTTGTTCAGTAGGCTACAGATATTTACGATTCCTTTTCGTCTGGAATAGTTAATTGTACGAAATATGGTTTTCCATTAAAGATAGAATGTTGCGAACTATTCCAGCTTTTTTCACTGGTTTTTCCAATTGGCGCATTTGCGTTTTCAGGGTGCTGCTTCCACTTAATATAGTTGGCTTTTTCTTCCCATAGACAAAAGATAATATAAGTATCTCCCTTTCTTGGACGGAGAAATCGGGTAGCTTGCAAATTTGTTATTGTGTTAGAGGCAAAGAATTTTGACATATTATGCTCGAACACAGGTTTATTTTCCTCACTTACAGGAATGTGATTCATCGTAATAAACCCTTTGTTTTCTAACATCCCATGGGTAAATAAAACGTCATAGCTTCTTGGCTCTTTGAAAAAAGAAGGAGCTTGACTCTCGTGAAGCAGAATTGCCCGATCACTATTTATGTCTTGCATTAATAATAAAGTTTCTTTAGAGAATTCATCCTCGTATTTCTTCCATAAATAATCATACGTTCCGCTAGTAAGATAGATATTCACTATGTATCCTCCTCTGTTCACAAGATACATTTAGCATACAATATAAAGGGAAAAGTTACTATAATGAATTGGAGAAGGGGAGGCACGTAAAAGGAGCCTCCTTGGAATGTCAAATTAACATCTGCTACTGATAAAGCTGACTGCTATTACCAGCAGTTGGATTTTGGGTATCCATCATCTGCATCTGCGCTGGATCTTCAGGGATAACTAAGTACATCGAACCCATATTTTGAACCATACTCATGTTTGCTTCTTCCAATAGATAATATCCTTTTTTCACCATATATTGCCACATCTCATACGCATGAGAACAACTCATCATAAATGCAGTCTGGCAAAAGGAGCGGATTTCTGGATTTGCCATTTCCATTGCATTCCATGCATACTCTCGTCCAGCACGTTTTAAGGTTAATAAATAAGCAGTGGCCATTTCGCGATCATTCATATTATCTACAATTGTTCTCGGTTGTACTGCAGGAGCCTGAGGAGAAACCATATTGGTAAATTGAGATAAAATGCCTTCTTCCTTTAATAAAGGAAGTTCTTTTGTAGCACCTTCCGTTTTTTTTAGAAACTCTACTTTCATATTGTAATCTCGAATATGCAATGGTAAATGTTTTTCCAGGATTCTTTTAAACTCTGGATCTTCTACATGGCTAATCATATAACCCATATTGGTAATACTATTAACACAGCTTAAAGTTAATTCGTTTATTGCATGGGCCTCATGTGCGGCTATTCTCATTATGTTTACTCCTTTTTTGTAATTTGTGCACCTTGTATTTTATCCAAAATGATAACAAATATGTTTTCAAAAAAATTACAGAGGTCAAGAGTAATTAGTGTTACTTTCAGATAAAAATGTCTAAATTGTGACAAAGTAATAAGTTATCTATGCAAAGGTAGTGAAAAAGATATATTATTAAAATATATGCATGATTGAGAATGAATATTTTTACATAAAGTAAGCAGGAAGATAAAGGTGTCTAGCGAGGATATTCCTTTTTATTGGAAGGATATGCTTAAGAACCACCTTTATAAAATTTCCCGCTTTGAAAACTTTTTACTTGCATGTTATTTATAAATATTATAAATTAATAATGATTATAAATAAATTGAGTGAAACAATTATTATAGATAAAATAGAATTACATACCTTTGAAAGGTGGACATATAGAGGATGAGCAAACAAGTGAAAGATACATTTATTAAAGCGGCAAAAGGACAGCCGACTGATTATGTTCCGGTATGGTATATGCGACAGGCTGGCCGTTCCCAACCTGAATACCGAGCAATTAAAGAGAAATATTCTTTATTTGAAATAACGCATCAGCCAGAATTATGTGCGTATGTTACTAAATTACCAGTTGATCAATATGATGTTGATGCTGCTGTGCTATATAAAGATATTATGACCCCACTTCCAGCAATCGGTGTAGATGTCGAAATAAAATCAGGAATTGGACCAGTAATAGAGAATCCTATTCAGTCAATGGATGATGTTTTAAGACTTGGTATGTTAAATCCTGAACAAGATATTAAGTATGTTCTTGACACGATAAAGTTACTCACAACTGAGCAATTAAATGTACCGTTAATTGGTTTTTCTGGTGCTCCTTTTACCCTGGCTAGTTATATGATTGAAGGAGGACCATCGAAAAATTATCATAAAACAAAAGCATTTATGTACGCAAAACCAGAAGCTTGGAATGCTCTTATGGAAAAGCTTGGGGATATGGTAGTTACCTATGTGAAAGCGCAGATTCAGGCAGGAGCAAGTGCTATTCAAATTTTTGATTCATGGGTTGGTGCATTGAATGTAGAAGACTACCGCTTATTTATTAAGCCTGTGATGAAAAAAATCTTTTCGGAATTAAAGGAAGAAAATGTTCCTTTCATTATGCATGGAGTAGGTGCGAGCCA
>NZ_DALZDK010000022.1:38404-48990 GCF_031978665.1 Niallia sp.
ACGAAAGCGGTTCAAGGAAATCTGGATCCTGCTGTGTTACTTGCACCATGGAATGTTATTGAAGAAAGGGCCAAACAAATTATTGAGCAGGGAATTGAACAACCAGGCTTTATCTTTAATCTAGGACATGGGGTATTCCCGGATGTAGATCCTGCTGTGTTAAAAAGGCTGACTGGGTTTATTCATGAATATTCTGGTGATTTATTAAGTAAGCGTGTGGGTAAATAATAACGACTTTAAAGGATATATAAAGAAAAAAGATACAAAATAGTAGAAAGGTGAGGTAATGAAAATGGGTCGCAAAAAAATGGGTCTTCTAGTTATGGCGTATGGAACTCCATATAAGGAAGAGGATATTGAAAGATATTATACAGATATTAGACATGGAAGAAAGCCGACAGATGAAATGCTTGAGGATTTAAGAAGTCGCTATGAAGCAATTGGTGGAATCTCGCCATTGGCAAAAATTACGATGGAACAGGCAAAGGGACTGGAAGCACATCTTAACGAAATACAAGATGATATTGAATTTAAAATGTATGTAGGCTTAAAGCATATTGAACCATTTGTAGAAGATGCGGTAAAATTGATGCATGAAGATGGAATAAAGGAAGCAGTAAGTATTGTATTAGCTCCTCACTATTCTACCTTTAGTATTAAATCTTATAATAATCGTGCAAAAGCCGAGGCCGATAAACTAGGAGGCTTGACGATTCACAGCATTGAAAGCTGGTATAAGGAGCCTAAGTTTATTAGCTATTGGGTAAATCAATTAAAAGAGACCTATAGCAAAATGACTCAAGAAGAAAGAGAAAACGCAGCGTTAATTGTATCCGCACATAGTCTACCAGAAAAAATTCTTCAATATGGAGACCCTTATCCAGAGCAATTAAAGGAAACAGCAGATTTAATTGCAAAGGGAGCAGGAATTTCCACTTATTATCTTGGCTGGCAAAGTGCTGGTAATACACCAGATCCTTGGCTTGGCCCAGATGTTCAGGATTTAACAAGAGATTTGCATGCTAAACATGGATATAAAGCATTTGTTTATGTTCCAGTAGGGTTTGTTGCAGAACATTTAGAGGTTTTATATGATAATGACTACGAATGCCTTGTCGTTACCGAGGAAGTTGGCGCAAGCTATTATCGACCCAAAATGCCGAATGCACAGCCGGAATTTATTGATGCATTAGCAACAGCAGTCTTAAAAGAAATTGCTGTGCCTGTTAAAGGATAAATCATAAAATAATTTTTTCTTGATATTATTATATTGTAAACGGAACCAAGTGATTTTTTAAAAAATCGCTTGGTTTCTTTTGTTGCAAGAGGTTTAACAGTATGATATATTCTTTTTTGTACTAACTGACCGAAATGTTATTTTAGTCAATTTTAGTTAATAGGACGATAAAACAAATATAAAAGTACGGGAAAGACCAATGGGAAAAGCATGAGACTAATTTTGTTTTCTCCCTACATATCGTATGAAAAATAGCGCATGGATTTGCTATTAAAGAAAGAGGTGGGATATATATGACTGTTGATCGCAGGAAGCTTATTTTAGAGGCAGCGACAAAATCATTTTCTATGTTCGGCTATAAAGCAACTACTATGGATCATGTTGCTAAAATCGCAAACGTCGGAAAAGGAACAATCTATACTTTTTTTAAGAATAAGGAAGAGCTCTTTTATCAAATCATTAATGATTTGATAGCAGAAATGAAGGAAAGAGCAGATGCGTCATTTGATCCGTCCTCGACGTTTATGGAAAATGTACATCGTGCATTGATGAATATGCTTGAGTACCGAAAAGAACATCAACTGACGGTTAAACTTTTTCAAGAACAACGAGAAATTGGTACTTTAGAAGTAAAGGAAGTTATCAGTCACTTAGAAAATGCGATTTTAAATTATATGAAAATACGTGTGCAAGAAGCTGTAGATAAAGGGGAAATTCAGGTAAAAGATCCAGCATTAACTTCCTTTATTATCTTTAAAGTATATTTAGCATTAATTTTTGAGTGGGAAAAAAATCACCCTCCTCTAAGTGCAGAGGAAATAGCTTCTAGTTTAGAAATGCATTTATTTTATGGATTATCAGGTGATTCCTTCGTTTCTAAGTAAAGGGAGTCATAAAAAATGGAGGGATATAACATGAAACAAAGTTTATTAAAGGCAGAGCTGTCCTCTATTTTTAAAAATAAAATGATGCTGATCTCTGTTATTGCTATTATATTTATTCCGATCTTATATGCAGGTATCTATTTATGGGCCTTCTGGGATCCTTATGGAAATTTAGATAAATTGCCTGTTGCAGTTGTTAATGAAGATACTGGAACAGAAATGAATGGGAAATCATTAGATATCGGAAAAGATTTAGTGGGAAATTTAAAGGATAGCGAAGATTTTAATTTTATTTTTGTTGATAAGGCAACTGCTTATAAAAATTTAGAAAATCAAAAGTATTATATGTTAATCGAGATACCGAAGGATTTTTCAGAGAATGCAACGACCTTGCTTGAGGATAATCCCCAGAAATTAGATTTGAAATATGTTTCTAATCCTGGATATAATTTTATTTCTTCTCAAATAGGAAATTCTGCAATTGAAAAAATAAAGCAAGGTGTTAGTAAAGAAGTGACGGAAACTTATGCTGAGTCCATTTTTGAGAACATTACAGAAATGTCTGATGGTTTGACAACGGCAAGCACTGGTGCGAAGGAGTTAGAAGAGGGAACAGATGAAATTAAATCTGGTACAGAAGAAGTGTATAAAAACTTAGAAACACTTGCTGAAAAGTCTATTCAATTTTCAGATGGTGTAAACAGTGCGAATGATGGCGTAAAAGAGCTGGCAAATGGAGCTGGTGATTTGAATAAAGGATTGTCCGAGCTGCAATCTGCACAAGGGGAATTAAGTACTGCTGCGCAGAAATTGCAAGCAGGAGATCAAACAATTCTTGATGGAGTTTCGCAAACGAAAGAAGGAATTGATACAGTAAAAGCCAATATTCCTTCGTTAATAGAAGGGACAAATCAGTTGCAAACAGGATCAGATACTTTAGCGCAAAGCTTAACCGAATGGAGCGATAAATCTGAACAATTGGCTGATGGAGCAAATCAGTTGAGTGAAGGTGCTAAAACTCTACAGGAAACAATTAATTCGATTATGCCGATGCTGCAAGGATTACCGGAAGAAAATCAACAGCAGTTGATAGCAGCAATGCAAGGGTTAGTGGACGGCAGCTCGTCTATTGCTACAAATACAGCAGCTTTGAGTCAGGCAGCTGGCCAACTAGCAGAAGGTGGAGAAAGTCTTTCAAGTGGTCTTGCCGAATTAAAGGAAGGACAAAACCAACTTCAAACAGGTGTCAATCAGTTAAGTGATGGTAGTAGCCAATTAGAAACCGGGGTAAAACAACAGGTAGCGGGTCAAGAACAATTTGTCTCTGGCATGAATCAGTATGCTTCTGAATTCTCAAAAGCTGTCGATGGTTCTTCTAAATTGGCTGAAGGTACCGATACGTTGGTAACAGGAATGAATACACTTGCAACAGGCTCGACTGCTTTATCAGATGGAACCAATTTGCTAAAAAATGGTTCAAAGGAATTGGTGAACGGAACGTCTTCCTTATTGGATGGTAGTAAAGAGCTTTCTTCTAAATTATCGGATGGAGCAGAGGAAGCAAGTTCGATTCATTCGGATGATAAAACATATGATATGATTGCGGAGCCAATCTTAGTCGATCAAGAAAAGGTATCAGATGTTCCAAACTATGGTACGGGATTAGCGCCATATTTCATCTCGCTTGGATTATTCGTTGGTGCATTAATGCTCTCTATTGTGTTCTCTTTTGCGGAACCAGAGGGACAGCCTAAAAGTGGTATTCGCTGGTTTTTAAGCAAAACAATTATTCTAATTGGAGTAGGTGTCTTACAAGCACTCGTTGCTTCCTTTGTATTGCTCGTTATTTTGGGTATGGAAGTTCAAAGTGTGCCATTGTTTATCCTATTTACAGTTCTAACTAGTTTGGTATTTTTCTCGATTATCCAATTTTTCGTTACGTTATTTGGTAATCCTGGGCGATTTATTATCGTAATAATTATGATTTTCCAATTAACAACAAGTGCAGGGACTTTCCCGTTAGAGTTAATACCAAATGTTTTACAACATATCCACAATCTTTTACCAATGTCTTATTCAGTAGCTGGCTTAAAAGCGGTTATATCTACTGGTGATTTTAGCTATATGTGGCATAATGCAGAGATTCTTGGTATTTATCCACTTGTGTTCTTTGCTGGTACAGCCTTTTACTTTATCTTTAAATATAAACGCCAATATACAAATAATGAAATGGAAGTTACGGTGGAATAATTAAATTGCTGTTGCTTTGTATCTTCACAGAAAAATCTATTGAACACGTAATCGATGGAAATTCGTGAAGCTACTTAGTAGCAGCTTTTTTACTTTCTTAAAAAATATCTTTCGCTTTAAAAAACTTTGCCAATTCTATGAAAAAAGTACAAATGAAGTGATTATTTCTCGTTTTTTCGTTATAGTATAAAAGGGCAATTAAATTCGGGAAAATAGGATATAATTCTACAAAATTATAAGGAGTGTCTTTTTATGCTATTTATAGATAATAAAGGGATTACAGATCCGCGTATTAATCTAGCAATAGAAGAGTATGCTTTGAAAAATTTAGATATAAATGAAACTTTTCTTTTATTTTATATAAATGAACCTTCTATCATTATTGGGAAAAACCAAAATACGATAGAAGAAATTAATACTGAATATGTAGAATCAAAAGGCATACATGTTGTTAGAAGATTGTCTGGTGGCGGTGCTGTCTATCATGACCTAGGTAATTTAAGTTATAGTTTTATCACAAAGGATGACGGGGATAGTTTTCATAATTTTAGAAAATTCACTGAGCCTGTTGTCCAAGCTCTGAAAAGCATGGGAGTAAATGCTGAACTAAGTGGTCGCAATGATCTTCTTGCTGAAGGTAGAAAAATATCTGGTAATGCACAATTTTCTACAAGAGGAAGAATGTTTACCCATGGTACATTGCTATTTGATTCTGAAATGGATCATATTGTGTCAGCATTGAAAGTGAAAAAAGACAAAATTGAGTCAAAAGGGATTAAATCAGTAAGAAGCAGAGTAGCGAACATTACTGAATTTCTTCCGAAAAAAATAGCAATAGAAGAATTTCGCCGCTTGTTATTAAGTTATCTTTTTGATGGGGAAGAAAATATTCAAGAATATGTATTAACAGAAGATGATTGGGAGAAAATTCATCAATTATCAAAAGAAAGATATCAAAATTGGGATTGGAATTACGGGAAATCTCCTAAATTCAATCTACAGCATTCTCATCGTTTCCCAGTTGGTCAAATTGATGTAAGATTTGATGTAGTAAAAGGAATTGTGAAAAACTGTAAGATATATGGTGACTTCTTTGGGGTCGGAGATGTAGAGGATATTGAAAAACGACTAATTGGTGTTCGCTATGACCGTTCCGAATTAGAAAAAGCATTAGAAGATGTTTCGATTAAACATTATTTTGGAAATGTAACAAAAGAAGATTTCTTGCAATTGATTTATTAATAATATAGAAGAATATTTTTTAGGCATCTAAAAATGATAGTGGTTATCCTATTATTTAGGATGCTTTTTTGCATACTTTGATGTTTTTTTTACGATTAATTGTAAAAAATAGTCCGTTTCATTACGTTACAGACACTTGCTGTCCTTTTTTTTCGCAGGAGTCAAGTGTCCTCGGTTTTAAATTACATATAGCTTAAACGATTGGACATAAACAAAATTAATACAAAAATATCTCCTTTTAGTTCTAAAAAAACTTTTTTGGACTACTTATTAATAATAGGTTGTACTAGGCAGGCAGGAGGGAGATTATGACTAGAAAAATTGGTTTTTACGCAGTAGTTGCCTATGTTTTATACGGCTTGTTTTTTTATTGGTATTTATTTCAACATACTAGTCCAACTTTGCCCTTTGAATACCAGGGGTCAAATGCGGATCCAAGTACTTTTCTAAATAGTAGAGAATTGGTATTAAGCGAAGAATACTCACGGGTAAGGAATTTCTTGTTTTTTATATCTACACCATTTGAATGGCTTCTTTACTTATTTATTTTGTTATTTGGTTTTTCAAAGGTGTTTAAAAAATGGGGAGAGGCGTCTGCTAAATATAAGTCGCTACAAACGGCCATTTATTTATTTTGGCTGACTATAACCGCATTTATTATGACCTTTCCACTTAGTTATATCAGTTATTCCTTGTCAAAAACCTATCATATTTCGACACAAAGCTTTCCTTCGTGGATGAAGGACCAATTGATTGATTTTTGGGTGAATTATGTTATTCTGTATCTCGTTGTTTTAGTCTTATATTGGCTAATGAGAAAGAGTCAAAAAAGGTGGTGGCTTTATGCATGGCTTTTATCCATCCCGTTTACATTATTTCTTACCTTTATCCAGCCTGTCGTCATTGATCCGCTTTATAATGATTTCACGCCTTTAAAGGATAAAGCATTAGAAGCTGAGATATTGAAACTAGCAAGTGCCTCAGAGATACCTGCTGATCATGTGTTTGAGGTGAATATGTCGGATAAAACAAGTGCATTAAATGCGTATGTTACAGGGATAGGAAGCAATGCAAGAATCGTGCTTTGGGATACAAGTTTAAAGGAATTAGAGAATGATGAGATATTATTTGTAATGGCACATGAGATGGCTCATTATGTAGAAAAACACATTTATATTGGAATAGGCATTTCCTTATTCTTTTCTTTATTTGGTTTATATTTTATTTATAAATTGATGCACTGGATTGTGAATAGATGGGGACATGCACTTCAAATAAGGAAAGTAGAGGATATACAATCCTTTCCTTTGGTACTTTTATTAATTTCCATGTTGCTGTTTGCTGTAAATCCGTTAACTAACTTGATTTCTAGGTATGAGGAAACAAGGGCAGATAATTATGCAGTCCAATTAACGGAGAATCCAGAAGCAGGTATTGTTACTTTTCAAAAATTAGCGAAAACGGGATTGAGTGAAGTAAATCCACCTTTATTAGTAAAAATATTCCGCTATAGTCACCCGACGATGTTAGAAAGAATTAGTAAGCTAGAAGAGGAAAGCATACGTTTGCAAAATCAGCAACAATAACCAATGTTCTAATTAACCAAAACGGCAGCCTGAATACGATTCGCTTTTGCAGAGCTTACTTGTCCTGTCCAGCGAGTCTATATGTATCCAGGCTGTTTAATATTTCTAAATAGCTAATTTTTCCTATTGAAAATGCACCATTCTTTTAGGAAACAGAAAACCAAAAGATAAAGGATGTCTCAAAGAGCTTAATCTTTCGCTTGCTGATTAGGCTCTTTGGGACATCCTTAAATTATTAAGAAATTCAGTTCTATCAAGTACCGAAGCGCTTACATAATAAATTGAATTTAATACTAAGTTCGTTGAATTTTTCTCTATCTCTTTCATCAATGGCTTTATCGATCAAGGACATCAAACTAGCTTTTTCATTGTTTAATTGAATTTCAGAAAGCAACATTTCAATGTAGAGGTCTTTTACATAAGTTTCTGTGTTTTTTTTCAGGCCACTTAACTTTGTAAACTCAGTGTATGACTTATCATTCATTGTCTTTCCCTCCTGATGCCTTTTTAATATTATATGGGAGAAATTGATAATTATCAATTAATTTTTTAAAAATTATGAAATTTGATTACAAAGTATGTCTATATTCTGAAAAATTAGATAATTGAGGGATTCATTAGGTAAAAAGTGCTATTATTAGAGAAGGTTATTAATAAAAGGAGTGGTTTATAGATGGATGAAAATTATGTAATAGTAGATAAGCATTGTATTAATTATCACACGCACGCAGTTTTGCCTTACATTTTTGCTAACGGTGCTATTTATTCAAAGATATATGAAAATAATGATGTTTTCTTGTGTAAACTCAGCCCGTTAATGATTGTCAAAAATACCTGCGATTATCTTGGTAGTTCCTATGAAGGGAGAAGGGAGGGAACACGTCGGCTAATGACTTATTATCATAAGATTCCTATTGTAATTGACGAATTTAATTCCGTTTATTTTTTTCCTACACATTCTCCTAGAAATAAGAACTGTGCATGGATTTCTCTTCATCATATTCTTGATATAAAAAAAATAGAAGCGTCCAAGGTGAGAATCACCTTTCAAAATTTGCAAAAGATAGAAATAGGGGTTTCTCTCTACACGCTGAGAAACCAAATAATGCGGACGAATTCGTTAAAAACTTTACAGCATTATAATTACGAAGCAAGTATTAATCCTAAGTTAACGTATAAAAGTGTGATGGATAAACAGAAAAAACTTGCAGAAAGACAAATGACTTATAAAAAAAAGGGAAGCAAACTGGATAACAATTGAACAGGTATTTTTTTATTTATTTTTGTTAACTAATAGTAAACCTTTTGTACAAATAATACTCTAATAATTCCTGGACTTTATTGCGAAGGCGTGGGTTAAAGTAATTATGATATTCCTCATAGCCGTTATAAATAAACAAAAACATGGTAAATGCTTCATCACGATTTACTTCTTGAATCTTCATTGCATGCTTATACATATAATTCTTCGTATTTTTCAACTCCGATTGTACTGCTTTCATTGTATTTTCTATAAGGTCTATATAAGGTTGTTTTAATTTAAAATTACCTATTTTGATGACCTGCAGATCCCGATTAAGTATAGTCAAAAGCATAGGAAGATAAATAGCCTTTTCCATCATGTCTCTTTCCATTTCAGGAATTCGTGTCATAATCTTTACCCCCTTCCTAATATAAAATAGAACATTTGTTCTGATATGATGATACCTGTTTTATTTGCTATTTTCAAGTAGATAATTATATTTTTTCATCGCCCATACTCAAATTTTATTGACTGTAAATGCAGGCAGTTAGATTTCACTTATTATATCTCTCAAAAATATTTTATAAGAAAAAAAGAAAGATAAGGAGGGAAAAGTATTTCAGTTGTCGAAATATATAATTACTTTAAATTAGGGAAGGAAGATGGAATTGAAAGAAAGTAAAAGAATAAATGCTGAAGATTTGTATGAATTAAAATCTGTGGTAGATCCACAGGTAAATGAAAAAGGGCAAGAGTGTTTATACGTGCTCACCTCCATTTGTAAAGAAACCGATAAGTATTACTCCAATATATTCTATAAGGATTTAAATACACTTGAAAGCTCACAATGGACGTTTGGCAAAGATCGAAACCATACTCCAAGATGGTCACCGAATGGAGAGCAAGCTGTCTTTATTTCCAATCGTTCTGGAAAAAACCAATTATTTCTATTAAGCAAAAAAGGAGGAGAAGCGAAGCAGCTTACTTTTTTAGC
This sequence comes from Niallia sp., assembly GCF_031978665.1. NCBI lineage: Bacteria > Bacillati > Bacillota > Bacilli > Caryophanales > Bacillaceae > Niallia > Niallia sp. Next base: position 47,841 of record NZ_DALZDK010000022.1, read on the forward strand.
AAATGGAGTAAGTAATCCAGTTTGGTCTCCTGAGGGCAAAGAAATCGCTTTTCAATGTAATTTAAAAACGGGAGAAACATTAAAAGATAAAGAGAAGAAAAAGGAAGAGAAGGATGAAAAGGTTACTGCTTTAGAAGTAACTAATATGAAGTATAAATCGGATGGGAAGGGCTTTTGGGATGGAAGCTATGATCATATTGCTGTCGTAAACATAGAAAGTGGTGATATGGAGCAACTTACATCAGGAGAAAATAATTATTACTTGCAAAGCTGGTCACCAGATGGGCAATACATAGCAATTAGTACAGATGAAAGCAAAGAGAAGGATTTTAGCTTTATTTCCGATGTTTTTCTATATAACAGAAAAAAAGCAAGCTGGAAGAAGATTACAGAAAGCAATGGTAATTATGGAAAAGCAACATGGACGCCTGATAGTAAAAAGGTAGGATTAATAGGCAGTGGTAGAGAGTTCGAGAATGCCACTCTGTCAAAAATATGGGTATATGATCTAGAATCTGATTATTTACAATGCTTGACACCAGAATGGGACGTAAATGTTGGTGATTATGCAATCGGGGATTTTCAACAGGGATCCGTAACTCCTGGACTGCTATGGGGAGAAGATAATGAAAGCTTTACTTTTTTAGGAACTGATCATGGAAATACCATTGTTTATTTTGGGAATATTTCTGGAGCAATTTATCCATCCCTTATTGATAATCAGCATGTGTATGGGTTATCGACTGGAGGAAGTTTAAAAAGGGCAGTTGTGGCAATTAGTACCCCTATACACCCAGGAGATTTATATACATTAGATTTAGAGACAGGAGAGGTTCAGCAAATTACAGATGTAAATAAAGAGTTTGCTGAAACACATACATTTTCGGAAGCTGAGCCATTACAATTAATGTCTCGAGATGGCTGGGAGCTACATGGCTGGTTAATGAAACCACAAGGCTTTAAAGAGGGTGAAAAGTATCCAATGGTATTAGAGATTCATGGAGGACCGCATGCGATGTATGCTAATTCTTATTTCCATGAATTTCAAACACTAACTTCCAATGGTTTTGCGGTCTTATTTATAAATCCGCGAGGAAGCCATGGCTACGGACAGCAATTTGTAGATGCTGTACGTGGAGATTATGGCGGG
>NZ_DALZDK010000022.1:49000-52312 GCF_031978665.1 Niallia sp.
GGATTATTGCTTAGAGACGTTTGACTTTATTGATGATTCCCGTTTAGGTATTACGGGAGGGAGTTACGGCGGCTTTATGACAAACTGGATTGTCGGACATACCGATCGTTTTAAGGCAGCTGTTACACAGCGCTCTATTTCTAATTGGATAAGTTTTTATGGGGTTAGTGATATTGGCTATTATTTTGCTGATTGGCAAATAAAAGCAGATTTGAATGATTTGGAAACACTGTGGAAGCATTCTCCATTAGCCTATGTAAATAACATTCAAACACCTTTGCTCATCTTGCATGGTGAAAAGGATTATCGATGTCCAATTGAACAGGCAGAGCAATTATTTATTGCTTTAAAGGTTCAGAAGAAAGAAACGAAATTTGTACGTTTTCCAGACTCGAATCATGAACTTTCAAGAAGCGGAAAGCCTACGCTTAGAATAGAGAGACTAAACTATATTAACAACTGGTTTTTAGAATATATTTAATGAGTCAATGAAAAGAGGGCGCCATTTGGTGCCCTCTTTTTAAGTGGAATGAATTAGCCTCTATTTAAAAAGCAAATAGGACATTTGCCTAAAAAATGCCCCAATATGCTATGTTACTAAACAGAAAAAGTTTGATATTACCTTGTAATGTAATTTTAAGCAAGAAAAAAATGTAGAAAAGAACTTTTTTTGATATGATAGTAAAAAGAAAGTGAACCATTAAGAAATTAAGGAGTTAGATAACCAGCTGGATTTTACATAGAAAAGAAGGTCTATATTTTTGTACAAAGGTTACAATTGATAGTAATAAGATCATTAAAAACAATAAAAAAGATTTTGAATATAGAAGGGATTAAAAGAAATGGGGAGAACGGAATATCGAAAAGGTAAGAAAAGAAGGAGATTACGTAAAGGAAGAGTTTTCTTTCTATTCCTAATTCTATTTATACTATTTGCAGGTATATATAGCATTTTTCAATTTAAGCAAGGCGAAAAGCAGTCGAGAGGGAAGATAGGAATCGACGAGGTTAAATATGAATTTAATGGGGAAAAGGATAGTAGCGGAGGAACAAATATTCTGTTACTTGGGAGTGACCAGCGTATAGGAGAAGAGCAGTCTAGAACAGATACTATAATGGTTGCCCAATATCATCCTGATAGAGGTACATATAAAATTATATCGCTAATGAGAGATATGTATGTGGATATACCTGGATATAGTCAAGGTAGAATTAATACCGCTTATACGCTTGGTGGTCCTGAGCTTTTAAGGCAAACAATCAAACAAAATTTTGATATAGATTTGCAATATTATGCGATTATTAATTTTGAAGGATTTGAAGCGGTAATTGATGAAGCATTCCCAAATGGGGTGGAAATCGATGTAGAAAAGCAAATGTCTGCTAATATTGGAGTTACATTGGAGCCAGGACTGCAACGTTTAAATGGAAAGCAGTTATTAGGATATGTTCGTTTCAGACATGATGCAGAATCTGATTTTGGACGAGTAGCAAGACAACAAAAAACATTACAAGCAATAGCCGATCAAGTTTCTGCTGTACAGACATTTGCTAAGTTGCCAAAACTGGCGGGGGTAATAATGCCTTATATTAATACGAGCATGGAAACGGGAGATATGTTGTTTATCGGCAAAGATTTATTAACTTCAAAAAATCACGAGGTAGAGTCGTTAAGAGTTCCTGTAGATGGAACTTTCCAGGATATGCGAGTTAATGGAGCTGCCGTCTTATCGGTTGATTTAGAAGCGAATAAAACAGCAATAACAGAATTTTTAGCACAATAAACGGAATGCTTTTTAACATATTCTTTATACTTAAACAGTAGTAGATGAATTAAAATGGAATAGTCAGGTGGGATTTTTTACGGATCGGAATCTTTAAGCAAAAAAGCATTCTTGTTTAAGGGGAAGGGTGTTAATAATCCTTGGGTTTTTAAGTGGATTCATCGAAAAAAGTCGCAATAAAAGAATACACATACTAAAAGATGCGTAAGTTATACAAGGGGTTTTGTGCTCATGGATATCAACTTAATTAAAGAATGGTTTACGCTTGATAATATAATGGAATTAATCGACAGTTATCGCTCATTCGGACCATTGCCAGGGATTTTATTGCCAATGGTAGAAGCATTTATCCCTTTTTTGCCACTTTTTGTTTTTATTATGGCTAATGTAAATGCATTTGGATTTTGGCTAGGATTTCTATATTCATGGGCTGGAACGATTTTAGGTGCATTACTTGTTTTTTCGATTATCCGAAAGTATGGGAAGAAAAGACTGCTAAGCTTTTTAAGAAAGCACAAAAAGGTTCAAAAGCCAATGATCTGGATTGAAAGACATGGATTTGGCCCGTTATTCTTACTGCTATGTTTTCCTTTTACACCTTCTGCACTAGTAAATATAGTGGCTGGTTTATCTAGGATTAGTACGAGCCAATATATTCTTGCAGTAATTGCAGGTAAACTCGTGATGATTAGTACAATTAGCTTTATTGGCTATGACTTGAAATCGATGATTACGCAACCGTTACGTACGATACCTGTTGTTATTGCCATCTTTATTCTTTGGTTTGTTGGAAAAAGAATCGAGATAAAAATGAATAATGTAGGGATTGATGAGAAAGAGAGAAGCCATTAGTAAATATGGTCTGTAAATTTTGTTTGGAGGAGATAGAGGTTGAAAGAAGCTATAAAGAAAGAAAGCATAGAATGGTTAAAGGCGTTTGCTATCGGAATTATCATCTTTGTTATAATTCGTGCTTTTTTCTTCTCCAATTATGTAGTGGAAGGTGAATCGATGATGCCTACATTGCAGGACGGAAACAAATTAGTTGTTAATAAAGTTGGTTATAAAATGACTGATTTTGATCACTTTGATATTATTGTTTTTCATGCAAATGAAAATGATGATTATGTGAAACGAGTAATTGGCATCCCTGGAGACAGAGTAGAATATAGAGATGACCATCTATTTATAAATGGGAAGAAGTATGAGGAGCCGTTCCTCAATGATTATCGGAAACAAGTTTCTTCAGGAAGGCTAACAGGGAATTTTACTCTAAAAGAAATTACTGGCGAAGTTACAGTTCCAAAAGGAAAATTATTTGTTTTGGGGGATAATCGGTTAGGAAGCTGGGATAGTCGACATTTTGGATTTATTTCTATTGATGAAGTAGTTGGAAAAGTAAGCTTGCGCTATTGGCCATTTAATGAAATTCAATTTTCCTTTTAAGATTTGGAGATTAAATGAGAACTCAAAGTTGAGTTCTTTTTTTCGTTAGACTGTTTTTCATTTGTTTGGAAGTTCGCTGATT
>NZ_DALZDK010000022.1:52322-56088 GCF_031978665.1 Niallia sp.
AACTTCCATTGTTTAGACTTCGGGTTACTAGGAACAATCCTTATAAAACAGGCTTCGTTAAAATTTTTCTAGTATCACTTTTCTATGGAAACATGTGTTTCTATGATATGATATTATTTACATATAAAGAATTATGGAGATAGAAAAAAGGGGGGTTATTGGATGACTGTTCGCTTATTAGCAGGTCGATCTGGTACCGGAAAAACCACGTTCTGTATAGAAGAAATCCAAGCGAAGCTTGCCGAAAATCCGGAAGGCAATCCCATTATTTATATCGTCCCAGATCAGATGACCTTTTTATCAGATCAGCGATTGCTATCTGGGTCTAATGTTCAAGGAATGTTCCGGTCGCAAGTATACAGCTTCACCCGGCTTGCATGGAGAGTATTGCAAGAAACTGGTGGAATTAGTCGCTACCATATAAATAGTATCGGTGTGAATATGCTCATTCGCAAGATTATTGAAGAGAATAAAAGTGAGCTAACCCTGTTTAAAAAGGTTGCCGATAAAAATGGATTTATAGAGCAGGTTGAACAATTAGTTACTGAATTTAGAAGATATACGGTTACTCCTGAAGAACTGCTATCCACAAAAGAGCAAATAGTGGACAGCCAAGAATCAGCGAAGGCGTTAATGGATAAAATCAGAGATCTTGAATTAATATATGAGAAATTTGAAGAAAGGCTGATTGGTAAATATATCGACGGGGAAGATTATTTCCGTCTACTTGCGGAAAAGATGAGCGAATCCTCTTATTTGAAAAACGCGGAAATTTATATTGACGGTTTTTATAGCTTTACTCCCCAGGAATATTTGATCATCCAGCAGTTAATGCATCTATGTATAAATGTGACAATTACCAATACATTAGATCCTTTCTCTTTACAAAATGATGAATTAAGCTTATTCCGAATGTCGACAGAATCCTTCCAAACCATCCACGCGATGGCAAAGCAATTAGGAGTCGATGTGAATATTGTAGAGTTCACCAAATTTAGCAAGCATAGTCATCCGTCATTGGAACATATAGAAAATCATTTTGACAGCAGACCAGCTGAAGCCTATCTAGAAGAGACAACGATTAGATTTGCTGAAAGCATTAATCCACGGGCAGAAATAGAAGGAATTGCGCGGGAAATTGTGAAGCTTGTTAGGGATAAGCATTATCGCTATCGAGAGATAAGTTTACTGTCTCGTAATTTGTCTACGTATCAGAATATAATTGAAACTGTTTTCAGAGATTACAATATTCCCTTCTTTATTGATCAGAAAAGCAGGATGCATGATCACCCTTTAGTAGAGCTAATTCGTTCTTCTTTAGAAATTTTTGAAATGAATTGGCGTTATGAGCCTGTATTTCGTTCGATAAAGACAGAATTGCTCTTCCCGCTCCATGAACGCAAAAATAATATTCGGGAAAAGGTGGACAGGCTTGAAAATTATTGCCTTGCTTATGGAATAAAGGGAAATAAGTGGACTTCCAAAGAGCGCTGGAAATATAGAAGAATCCAAGGCCTAGAATGGGAACAAGGAGTTCAGACAGATACAGAAAAGGAATTCGAGCAAGAATTAAATGAGCTACGTCTGTCTTTAACCGCGCCGTTAATTCGCCTTCAAAACCGTTTGAAAAGAGGGAAAACAGGAAGAGCCAAATGTGAAGCATTATATCTATTTTTAGAAGAACTTGAAGTACCGATCAAAATGGAATACTGGAAGAATGAGTTAGAGGAAAAGGGAGAGCTAGTAAAGGCTGGTGAACATGACCAAGCATGGAATAGTATAGTGGAACTACTAGATCAATTTGTAGAAATACTAGGAGAAGAGGAATTTTCAATCAAGCAATTTGCAACAGTTATTAATGCAGGCTTAGATACATTGAAATTCTCCCTAGTTCCCCCAGCTTTAGATCAAGTTTTGATTGCGGATTTGGAGCAATCTCGCTTAACTGATATAAAAGTTGCCTTTGTTATCGGTCTGAATGAGGGTATTTTTCCATCGAGATTTCAAGATGAAGGAATTCTAGCAGACACTGATAGGGAAGCTTTACAGCAAAAAGGGATGAAGCTTGCTCCTACAAGTAAAATGAGATTATTAGACGAGGAATTTCTTGCATACAAAGCATTTACAACACCATCTGATTATCTTTATTTAACCTATCCGCTAGCAAACGATGAAGGTAAATCTATTTTGCCGTCTACTTATATCAAAAGAATGCGAGATTTATTTCCTAAAGCAACAACTATTTACTATATGTCAGACCCGAAAGAACTATCAGAAGAAGGGCAGTTAGACTATGTGGTTCATTTTCAAACAACTTTGTCTTATTTAACAGGGCAGCTTTATTTAAAGAAAAGAGAGTATCCTATCTATGATTTTTGGTGGGATGTTTACAATGAATATATGGAGAGTACGAATTGGCGAGGACCTGCCAAAAAAGTGTTTTCTAGTTTAACCTATCAAAATCAAACAGAAAAATTATCGGAACAAACAAGTAGCGAATTATATGGGGAAACCATTTCAGCAAGTGTATCCAGAATGGAATTATTTCACGCTTGTCCGTTTTCGCATTTCGCCACCCATGGATTAAAGCTTCGAGAACGACAAGTATATCGCTTAGAAGCTCCTGCTATAGGTGATTTATTTCACGCTGCATTAAAATATATTGCAGAAACGGTTATGCATAAAGAGTTGATGTGGTCTAACTTAACAAGGGAGCAATGTGAAGCTTTAGCAAGAGATGCAGTAGATATGCTTGCACCTAAATTGCAGAACGAAATATTGCTAAGCACAAATAGACATCATTATATAAAAAGAAAGCTGGAGCAAATCATAAGCAGAGCCTCTCTTATTCTAAGTGAGCATGCAAAGCACAGTGGTTTCTCGCCAATCGATTTAGAATTAGAATTTGGCCCAAAAGGTAAACTGCCGTCAATTTCTTTTCCATTGAAAAACGGCACAAATATGAATTTGATTGGAAGAATCGATCGTGTAGATAAAGCGGTTGTTGGAGAAGAAGTCTATCTAAGAGTCATCGACTATAAATCAAGTGGCCAAGAATTAAACATGAATGAAGTCTATTATGGCTTGTCTTTACAGATGCTAACTTATTTAGATTTAATTATTACAAACAGCACGATTTTAGTAGATAAGGAAGCTAGTCCAGCTGGAGTATTATATTTTCATGTGCACAATCCAATGATTTCGAGTAAAAAAATATTAACATTAGATGAAATTGAAGAAGAGCTATTAAAGAAATTTAAAATGAATGGGCTAATGCTTGGGGAAGAACGAGTCATTCAATTAATGGATGAGACATTGGAAAAAGGGAATTCTCCGATTGTACCAGCAGGTCTTAAAACAGATGGAACCCTTACGAAAGCTTCTAAAGTCGCAACGAGAGAAGACTTTAATGAATTGCAAAAATTTGTTCGTCACAAATATAGGGATTCTGGAAATAAGATTATTAGTGGGGAAGTAGGCATAGAACCGTATCGTTTAAATGATAAAAAGCCTTGTACTTTCTGTTCCTTTAAATCTGTTTGTCAATTTGATGAAGCGTTAGAAACCAATCAATATAGACAATTGCCAGCTTATTCAAAGGATGAGGTACTGCAATTAATCCGAGAGGAGGCTAATACGAATGAAAGAAATTAATATACCGGACAAGCCAGCAGATGTTACCTGGACAGATGATCAATGGAAAGCGATTATGTCTAGCGGCAAGGACATTTTAGTTGCTGCAGCAGCAGGTTCTGGTAAAACAGCC